>JADGAO010000007.1:20319-29389 GCA_015231995.1 Nitrospinota bacterium
CTATCCCATGCGGGGCCTGTTCCTTCTGCTCGCGTCCGTAGCCGGTCGCCACCATCACCGGGAACACACCTGCGGCGATGGCCGCCTGCATATCCACGGTCTTGTCCCCAATCATGTACGACCCTGCGATGTCCACGTTAAAATCCGCCACTGCTTGAAGGATCATGCCCGGCGCGGGTTTTCTGCAACCACACGCCACCATTTCCCCATATTCGGCGTGATGTGGGCAAAAATAGTATGCGTCAATCCTGGCGCCGTATCCGCCCAGAACCCTGTCCATGTTTTCGTGAAACAGGCGCACCTGCTCTTCCCCGTAATACCCCCGCGCCACGCCCGCCTGGTTTGTCACCACTATCACCAGGAAGCCAAGCTCGTTGAGCCTGCGGATGGATTCCGCCGAACCGGGAATCAGCTCCAGGTCTTCCGGTTTGTGGGCATAACCTTTTTCGACGATTATCGTCCCGTCCCGATCCATGAAGACCGCATGTCTCATGGTTTTATCGCTGTCCAAGCGGCAATTTGTGGGGCGTTTTGGGGATTATGCAAACCCCCTCCTTAGCAAGGAGGGGTCGCCGCGAAGCGGCGGGGGAGGTTTAATTTGTACTTGAGAGAACGTTTTGGAGATAGTGAGGCGTAAGATTGAATTAAACCCCCTCGGCGCTACGCGCCGGTCCCCCTTAGTAAGGGGGACAAAATGTATGAAGTCTCCGATCAATAAATCCTCTAACGGAAATTTTGTTTGGACAAAAGCCCGAAGAACACCTCGGACAGCGCCAATGACGCTCAAACGCCAGTTACGCAAACCGCCCTCGCTAAGAAGGCTTCGGGAAACAGGAGCTCTCTATCAATCCGCAGACGATATGGGCGAGCGTGATGTGGCCTTCCTGTATGTTCGGCGTATGGGAGGAAGGAGTCACAAGAAGATGGTCGCACAACTGCGCCATCGCCACGCCGTTTGAGCCTGTGAAACCGACGCAGACAAGCCCCATCGCGCGGGCTTCCTTCAAGGCCGCAAGCACATTTGGCGATTTGCCGGAAGTCGAAATCCCGATAAACACGTCGCCCGCCCTGCCAAGCGCCGCAACCTGCCGGGCGAAAATCTTTTCATAACCGTAATCGTTGCCGATGGCGGTGAGGATGGAAGTGTCGGTGGTGAGGGCGATAGACGCCAGGCCGGGGCGATCGAAGGCGAATCGGCTCACAAGCTCGCCAGCGATGTGTTGCGCGTCCGCCGCGCTTCCGCCGTTCCCTGCGATAAGTATCTTGCCGCCTGCGCGAAGGGCGTTCACGCAAGCCGTGACGACGGCCTCCACGCGCCCGTGCAGGGTTGCGTCTTCCGCCATAAGCCCGATCACGCGGGCGGTTTCTCTCAACTGATCCTGAACTCTGGATTTCAACCGGTTCTCCATCCACAATTACCGAACGGGGTTTAAGCGGACAGGCATACTTCCATCCGCCTGTACCTGATTTTATCATTACCGGCGGCGGAAAACATGCGGAATGGCGGAGCTTCTTGACTTTCCGCCAACGCTACGCCACGCTATATGCCTTATGTGAAAGGCTGGCGTCACAATCGGAGTCGAACCGGCGCCATCGGAAAAATACCGGCCAATAAAAAAACAGAGGATGCGTAATATAAATGACCCAAGCAGTCGACTTGAAAAAAGAATTCAGGCCCTGGGGCTGTTACGAGGTGCTTCTCGATTCCCCGGAACACAAGGTTAAACGGATCACTGTCGAACCCGGCCAGCGCATAAGCCTGCAGAAACATTTGCGGCGGAGCGAACACTGGGTGGTCGTGTGCGGAGAGGGCGAAGTGACGCTAAACGGGGAAACGGTGGTTGTTCAGCCGCATCATTCCGTGGACATCCCGACGGAGGCGACCCATAGGATAGTCAACAAAGGCGCGGTTCCGCTGGTCTTCATCGAGGTGCAGATGGGGGACTATTTCGGCGAGGACGACATCATCCGTATCCACGACGATTACGGAAGGTCTTAAAAGCGCGTCTGTTCAGACGCCTGTGATACGCTTGGCCACAGGCATCCGGCGCCCGCTTCCGAAAGCCTTGTCGGTGACTTTCAACCCCATCGCCGCCTGGCTCCGTTTGTACTCGTTCGCGTCCACCTTGCGGATTACGTCCGTCACGACGTCTCTTGGCAGGCGTTCGTTTATGATGGATTCCGGGTCTTCTCGAAGCTCGACGTAGCGCTCCACAATCTCGTCGAGCGCATCGTAGGGCGGCAGGCTGTCCTGATCGGTCTGATCGGGCCTCAACTCCGCCGACGGGGGGCGCGTGATGGATCGCGCCGGGATGACCTCTTTGTCCCGGTTCATCCACCGGGCAAGCTCGTACACCCTTGTTTTGAAAACGTCGGAAATGACGGACAACCCTCCGGCCATGTCGCCGTACAACGTACAGTAACCCACCGCAAGCTCGCTTTTGTTGCCGGTGGAGAGAAGCATGCTTCCGAACTTGTTGGATGCGGCCATCAGTATGCCGCCGCGTATCCGGGCCTGTATATTCTCTTCCGTCACGTCTTCGGACATGCCTGTGAAAAGCTGACTCAACGACCGCCCATACTCGCTAAAAAGAGGTTGTATCGGAATGACGTGGAAATTCATGCCGAGGTTTTCCGCAAGCTTCTTAGCGTCTTCCACGCTTGCGTCGGCGGTGTATTGCGACGGCATGCTGATACCCGTCACGTTTTGCGGGCCGAGCGCTTTTACGGCTATCACCGCCACCACCGACGAGTCTATCCCACCCGAAAGCCCGATAACGGCCTTCGTAAAACCGCATTTGCCAAGATAATCCCTCACGCCTAATACCAGGGCGTTTTCAAGCTCCCCGGCTTCGCATGACGCGGTTGAGCGGATATCGCCTTTCCATGTGGAAGTGTCCACGAACGCAAGGTCTTCCTCGAACCCCTTCGCCATCGCCGCGATTTCGCCCGTGGGGGAAAGCGCAAAGCTGTGGCCGTCGAAAAGAATGTCGTCTGCGCCGCCCACCTGATTGACGAGGATAAAAGGGAGGCCGCTCGACTTTACGATCTCCCGTCCGAGCCTGACCCGCAGGGCGGGACGGTTGAGGCGGAATGGCGACGCCGAAATGTTGACGATGATGTCCGCGCCAAGGGCTGTTATTTCGCTGACCGGGTTGCGGGCATATGGCGAAGCGTCCTGGAAACCGGGCATGTTCCAGATATCCTCGCAGATGGTCACTCCTATCTTGACGCCGTCCAGCGCGTAGATAAGCGGTTTTTCGCCCGGGGTGAAGTAACGAAGCTCGTCGAACACGTCGTACGATGGGAGCAGGATTTTCCGCGTTGCCGCCAGAATTTTCCCGTCCCGGAAGATGGTTGCAGAGTTCGCCAGGTTCTTGCCGCTCCCGTCGGCTGTCCGCGTGAAATGGCCCGTTAACACCGCTGGCCCCCGGACGGTGGAGATTAGCCAGTCCAACGCCCGCTGGTTTTCGTCCACGAATTTGGGGATGGTCAGAAGGTCGCGCGGAGGGTAGCCGGACACGGCCATTTCCGGCAGGACGACAAGCTGTGCGCCGAGTCTGGCCGCAGTCTCGCAGGCATTCGCTATTTTACGGACGTTGCCCCGGAAGTCGCCGATTACCGGGTTCAACTGCGCCAGGGCTATTTTCATGCTGTGATTATAAAGCCAGCGGAGGGGTTTGCGACAGAGTAGTTTTTACGGGAACTCCGCATACGCTCTTGTCGCTGTCCGAGGCGCTCTTGTACATTTGCAGAACGAAGTGAGGGCATCATCCTTTCCCTCCCCTTAGAAAGGGGAGGTGGCGCGTCTTCGCGCCGGAGGGGTTTAATTAAACCCCCTCGCCACTTCGTGGCGGTCCCCCTTGGTAAGGGGGACAAAGTTGGATCGCGCTCGGCGGGGTGAAAAGCGCCCCGCCGAGCCGTCATTTGATCCTTCAGTCGAGGACTCCTTCAGGATGACAACGAGCAGATTCGCCTACTGCTCGTAAGCCAAATCCTCGCTGGTGGCCGGGGCGATGCGCGGCTTTATCAGGCCGTCGGGGGCGGTCTGTCTCCTCTGCCAGTCGAGCATACGCACCTGCTGAAAAAGAAGCTCCTGAACGCTAAGCGACAGGCTTTCGAAATTCGCCGATGTCTCCCACTTTGCCCCGCCGGTAAGCGAAAACGCCTTTTCGCTCTCCTGCGCCGCCTCCGAAACCCGCACGATCTTGACTGCTAGCGGTATGATTTCATCTAGCCACGGAAAACTGAGGCTTATCTGCGCCTTCGACCCTTTTGGATGTTTTTTGTCCGAAAGGAACCTCACGCCGTTTTCGCTGATGTCGAGTATCCTGCGTTTTTTCGTCTCTCCAGAAACGAGCAGGAAAATATCCGAACTAAGCGGGATCGAAAGCCGGAACCTTTCCCTTCCCGCCGTCATAGCTCCCCCTTTCCCGCCAACATCATGGACGGGAACGTCAGCGTTACTTCAGTCCCGGCGCCCAACTCCGTTTTGACGCGCACTTTGCCGCCGAGTTTTTCTTCCGTGACGTTTCGAACCACGTCCATCCCAACGCCTCGGCCCGAAGTGGTTGTGGCGTTATCGAGCGTGGAGAAGCCGGGTTTGAATATCTGCGCGATGACATCCGAATCCGACATCACGTCCGGCAGGCCAGCCTTCTTGCGTATCCTCGGCAGGTCTAGCCCCTTGCCGTCGTCTTTGACGATTATGGTGAGATTTCCGTTTTCACGTTTTGCGGTCAGCTCCACCATTCCCATTCCGTCCTTGCCGGCGGACATGCGCTCGTCCGGTGTCTCTATGCCGTGATCCACGGCGTTCCTTATTATGTGCAACAGCGCGGCGGAGATGTTCAGCTGGACGTCCTTGTCTATCGTAACGTCTTCTCCTTCGGGCAGGAACGCCACCTGCTTGCCCCTGTCCCTTGCGATCCGCTCCACCTGCAGAGCCATCTCCTGGAACATCGGCTTTAACGGCACCTCTTTGGCCCTGTAAATCAGCGCCAGCGCCCCTTCCAGATCGCCCTTTGAAAGAAGCGCTATCGCCTCGTCGAGAGCCTTTGTGCTCACGTTCACAGTGGAGCCTTCCGTCTTCAGCTCTATCTCCACCCCCGCGTGATCGGCCATGAATTTTACCGCCTCACCCAACTCCTCCTGAAGCGTGTTGAAAGAGTTGAAGACATCTTCGTATTCATGGACGGATTTCTTCAGCTCCTCGCTGGCTTTGTCGCGTTCGAAAATCTTGAGGAGCTTGCCAAAAAACTCCTCGGACTGGTGCGCCGTTTTCACAAAGCTGTCCATCGCAAAATTGCCGGACGTGCCTTTGAGCGTGTGCATGATCCGGTATGTCTCGTCCAACAGCTCCGGCTTGTGCTCGCCGCCGAGGAACCGTTTGACAAGCCCCTCGGCCCTTGGAAGGAGTTGATGGGCCTGTTGCAGGAAGTCGCGGAACGAGGAGATGTTTTTTATTCTCGCCACAACCATGTCCGCCACGGCCCGCTCCTTGGCCGCAAGCTCTATCGCCCGCACTTCCAGCGACACGTCGGTGGCCTGCACGAGGAGCCTGTGCAGTTTTTCCTCGCCGGTGGCCGAGTCGCGCTTGTTGAACGGGGAGAACGTAAGACGGTAGCTCCTGTCGCCGACGCGCACGTCCTGATCCCTCATCGGGCACATATTGTTGAGCATGTCCCATCCGAGCGCCCCGTACAGCTTGAAAACGTCCAACACCCATTCGTTTAGCTTGCCCTGCAGGTCGGCGGAAAGGCCCATGACAGCGCCGAGGTTTTTACCAGCGACGCCGCTTCCGAAAAACTCCTGGAACCTGCGAGACGACTGGAAATCCACAATCGCCTTCGGGTTTATCGTGGCGATGCCCACCTGCACGGTCTGCATCACGGTGGAGAAATAGGCGCTGTCGGCCTTGAGTTTGGACGGGTCGTTCTCCATCAGTTCGATGTAGTGCTGGCACATCTGGCAGTTGCCCTCTTTCTGCGCCGCGCTCCCCTGCACCAATCCGCCGCACAACGTTCCGGCGAGCGCCCAGCAATGCCAGCCGCCCCACGGGTAGGTGATGCACACGCCGAACTCGGCCTCTTTTTTGCCGCCCGGCCATCGCTCGCAGTTTTTCAGTTCCCAGCAGGGTTTTTTGCCCTGCCCGGCCTTCATGTCGTCGAGAAAACGCTGGACGTCGAAACTGTCCAGCGCGTCGCCGGGTTTTATTCTGTAAGATTCTTTGACCTGATCGAGACGTCCAAGATAACCGTCATGAACAAGCAGTTTAGGATCGTTATTCGACGAAGCTGTAGACATGACTCCCCCCCCCCATTTACGCGAAAGACTTTGTTTGCCTGGTCGGCGCTTCAACTGGATTTAGCCATAAAGCTATAACGTATCGGCTATTGAAGTCAAGAAAATGACCGCGCTTGGCTGTAACGATATATCGCAAGAACAAGCCGTTCCGCCTGTCGGGGTACAGAGGGACTGAAATTGACGCAACGCGCAAATTGGAATTTGCAATTGGCTGGAATAGGGATTAAGCTTAATGGTTATCTTTATCGCTTTATATCTGGAGGCTAAAAGCACACAATGGCTTTACGAATTTCTATCGCGATCGTCGTCCTTGCGTTGGTGGGAGGGTCGCTGGTCATAAGTTTCGGCGGTTTTGGCTCTGGCTCCGACGTCAAAGGGGCAGATAAAAAGCCCGCCGAAAGCGCGCCTGGAGAACCAAAACCCGAGTTTGCGCTCGGCAAAACAGTGGGGCACGGCGACGTCCACACGCCCGAAACGTCCGTAAAAGTGGATTTCAACTCCATTCCCGAAATCATCGGTGAGGTCAACGGCGTGCCCGTTAAGCGCGACCTGCTTGTCCGCACGCTTAAAAGCGTTGAAAAAACCCACTCGATGACCGGCCAGGTTCTCACACAGGAAAAGCTCGACCAGATAAAAACCGCCGTGGTGGACAACATCCTCAATTCCGAAGTACTCCTCCACCAGGCCGGGGTCGAAAAGATAGCCGCCGACCCGGAGAAGGCAAAGGAAAACTACGAGCAGTTCAGAAAACAGTTCCCCAACGAAGAGGCGTTTAAAGAGCTTCTTAAAGCGCAGGACATGACCGAGGAAGAAGTTAAAAAGGAGTTCGAGAGAAGCTCCGTATTGCGGGCTTTGCTCGAGAAAAACATTTTCAGCAAAATAACCGTCTCCCAGGAGGAGACACGCAAATATTACGATACGAACAAGGCGGAGTTCGAGCGCAAGGAATCCGTCCACGCCTCCCACATACTCGCCAGGATAACCGCTTCGGCCGACCCGAAGGCCAACGAAGAGTCCAAGGCCAACGCCAAAAAGAAGATCGAGGAAGTGGAGAAAAAACTCAAGGGCGGGGCGGATTTCGCCAAGCTTGCGACGGAAATGAGCGAAGACCCGGGTAGCGCGCCCAAAGGCGGAGACCTCGGCTTTTTCACGAAGGGGCAGATGGTGCCTGTTTTCGAGAAAACCGCTTTCGAGCTTGAGGCGGGTAAAATCTCTCCGATAGTGGAGAGCGAGTTCGGCTTTCACATATTGAAAGTGTGGGAGAAGAAACCGGCCGGAATGATTCCCTTCGAAGAGGCCAGCAAAACGATCGAAGGAAAGCTCAAGTCGCAAATCGCCAACGTCAAGACGAAGGAATACCTGGCCGACCTGAAGGCCAAACTCAAAGTCAAAAAGCTTATCTGACATAGAGTATCTGAACGTTTAAAAGCGGGGGTTTCCGACGAAACCCCCGCTTTTTTTTGATTAAGCAGGATTGACCGGAGGCGCAAATGTTGTCATCCTGAGGGAGGCCCTAGAGACCGAAGGATCAAAGTATAATAGAACATTCTATTTTATAGATTCTTCACTACGCTTTTCTTCGTTCAGAATGACAACTATTTTTCAACTGTCCGCCCCCCCAGCGACATGTCCTCCCTCTTCGTCCCTTTCATCTTCGCAAGGCTAATTTCGCGGGACCTGCTGGCGTAACAATAGGCGCAACCGAGCGGGCATGTGTCATACGCCCCGATATCGCGCGATGCCCTGCATCCGCATCCGGCCCGTGTCGGCGCGGGTGGAAGACGGCGCAAATCCTTCCCCGTCACTTGCGACAACCGGACGGAATCCACACACGACGCACGGGGTATTTCGTGGCCCTCAACATCCGGCTCGCAACAGGCCGCAATCCGCAGACCGCGCGAGCGCGCAACGTCGCCCATCGCTATTGCGAACGCCTTCATCTCCCCTGCGGATGGATTATCAGCCGTAAGCCCACGGCTTTGCAGGACGGGGTTGAGGTTGCGGTCAACTTTCCTGTACCAGTCCACGAACGACATCACGCAGGCGTCGGTGGCGCCGTTCAACCCATCGGCGATCATGGAGATGTTCTTCATGTGCCACTCGTAATCTGTGGCCGATGTCAGGATAATCGGGTCATACCGCCATACCACCGTCTTCGGCCCGAAAAGGCCGCATAGCTCATGCGCGGTTTTCACCGCGAGGCTCACGGCGGGCGACGACCTCTCCAGAAACCTCGGATACCCGTTGATCGTGAACTGGCAATAGAACCGGTAGCCCATATCGTGAAGGCGTTTGAGATTTTCGATCATCGGGCGGTAGTTGCGCGACCAGAAGACGATCCCGTCAACGTCGGAAAGTTTCAGCGAAACAGTGTCAACCTTTCCGCTGAACGGGTTCATCACACGGCATTCGCCCTTTTCGATCTTGTCCATGAACCACGCGCCGTAGATGGCGGGGATGTCTGTTCTGCGGGATGCGGAGATTACGGGCATGGCTTTACCCTCGCCCCTTGCGGGAGAGAGCTTGCCCTGAGTCCTTCGAAGGGGTGGCCCCTTCGTTTACACTCAGGGTAAACTCCGGCCGGGTGAGGGTGTGAAAAAAGTTTCCGCTCGTCGTGGCGTTCTTCACCCCGACGTCTTTGCTTATCAAATACACTTCATTTAGGAGTCCGAGGTGAAGAACGCCTCGGACTGCATGAATCCAAGTTTGTCCCCCTTAGTAAGGGGGACCGCCACGGGGCCTGCCCTGAGCGAAGCCGAAGGGT
>JADGAO010000080.1 GCA_015231995.1 Nitrospinota bacterium
AAAAGGAAGGAGCCTTCGCTTCGCCCTGCAATGTACAAGAACACCTCGGACAGCGACAATGTAAACTAGGAAGAACACTTCGGACAGGCACAAGAGTGTTATGCAAAGCTTTTCTTGTTAAGGAGAGCTTTGCGTAATCCATCACGTTCGCAATATTGTCATTCTGAGCGCACGAATATTGTCATTCTGAACGAAGCGTAGCGAAGTGAAGAATCTATCAAATAGAATATTCTATTATACTTCGATCCTTCGGTCGCTAAGGCTCCCTCAGGATGACAAAAAAGGGACTTCCTCAGGATGACAAAATATGGAAATCGTTTGGTTATGCAAAGATGTCTCTCTCAAGGCGCAATGAGGCTTCTCTTTTCCTTCACAGCGGCTGTTTTTGTTTTGACGGCAAACACATCCCATGCTGAAGCCTTATACGATCAGGCTTTGAAAGCCGCCGACCGCAAAGATTACGTTTCATCCGAAATCCTCATTAAAAAGTGGCTCGAAAATAATCCGGGCGATGAGATTGGCGTATTCTTTTTGGCCCGTGTTCTTTCATGGAGCGGCAAAACAGGCGAGGCTTTGGGGCAATACGATTCCCTGCTGGCTAAATCGCCGATGAACACCGATTACCTCATGGGAAAAGCGAACACCCTGTTATGGGCCGGAAGAGGCTCCGAGGCTTTACCTCTGGCCGATACTGCGATAGGGATTTCGCCGTCATATGAAGACCTGTGGCGTTTAAAAATAACGATACTGTCGGGGATGGGGGAGGATTTCCGGGACAAAGCCATCGCCGTCCAGCGAGAAGCCATGCGCCGGTTTCCCCAAAGCGTCTGGGACATCGCCCCCATACCGTCTCACCAGCCCCGCGCGGTCGTATTGGCTTTGGGGAACGTTCCTCAAATCCCGGACGGGCGCGGCGCGGAGATGGAGACGGGATATTCCCACGAAAGGCTCACTAACGGATTCGTCGACTGGAAAAGCGTTTACCTTGAAGGCGCGCGCTATTTCTCCGGCCAGTCCGCCGTGTACATGTCCGCCCAGAGCGCCGAGAGGTTTTCGTTGAGAGACAGCGAAGCTCTGGCCGGTTTCTATTACCCGGCGTTCGAGGCCGTTACGTTCAACGCCGAAGCGACGGGCAGTCCGACATACAACTTCCTGCCGCGCTGGTCCACCCTTTTGAAGGCGCAATGGGAGGTCGCCGACGGGAAGCTTATCCATCTTGGAGGCCGCCATACGGAATACGCGCAATCGTCCGTTGACCTGTATCTGGCGACGGCGGAGGCGTATTTCGGAAATTACCGCGCCTCGTACACTTTTTACCAAAGCCATCCGCAGGGCGCGGGAGTCGAGAGTAGCCATCTGTTGGAGGTCAACCTCTTCTACGGAAACAACGCCGAGAACTCGATCGGCCTTTCCGTGTCGGGAGGCCGCGAGGCTGAAAGCCTGGGAGGTGGGAGGGTAGCCGTATCCGACGTCCAATCCATCACGCTCACGGGACGCCACTGGCTCGACGAGTCGTTTGGAATAACTTACGCGCTCATTCATCACAAGCAGGGGGAGCTGTACGTCAATGATGGAATCCGTATTGGGATACGTCTCAGGCTCCAATCTTGAAGTGAAGCTGGCCTTCTACGCGGGGCTTGGGGCTTTATTGGTGACTGCGGCCCTTATCCTCATCATCGCCATCCTGCGCGTCCGTCTGATAATGGAGGAGCGAAGGAACGACAGCTTCATCGCCGAATGGAGGCCGATAATCACCCGCGTTTCCGCAGGGGAACCGCTCGCCGATATTTTCCTTCCGTCCATCGCAAGAAAAGACATGCCCATGTTCCTGATGCTGTGGAACCATTATCACGGCTTCCTCAAAGGCGAGGCGTTGGAAAACCTCAACGCCCTGATCCGCTCGACGGGCATGGATGTCGTGGCGAGGCGGTGGATTGACAGCCGGAGCCGGGCAAAACGTTTCATCTCCGTCATAGCCCTTGGGCGCCTCAGGGATAAAACGCGATGGGAAGATATGGCTCTGCTGGCGTCGGGTCAGGATCCGACTTTGTCCTTGATGGCGGCCGGTTCGATGGCGCTCATAGACCCGGCCAGGTCTGCCCCGGTCATAATCCCCCTGATAATTGAGAGGAGGGATTGGCCCGCCAACAAGGTGATGGACATCTTGAGCAAAGCCGATCAATCGGCGATATCCGGGCCGCTTGTCAGCGCGATATTGAACGCGGACGAAAAAGAGGTGTTGCGCCTTGTCCCGTTTCTTTTCCTCGCCGATAAAAGCCTGTCGGGGCCTGCCGTTCGGACTCTGCTGGAAAGGTCGCAAGACCCGGAGATGATCTCTGCCTGCCTGAAAACCGTTGACGACCCATCCATGCTCGACATGGCGAGATCGTATCTGGATCATCCCGTCTGGTATGTCCGGGCGCAGGCGGCGACAGTTCTGGGCAAGATAGGGTTTGAGGAAGACGGCAAACGGCTTGTTGGGATGCTCTCCGACAGGGAATGGTGGGTGCGTTACCGCGCCGCCCACGCGCTCACGGAAATGCCCTCGATGCAATCCTTCGATTTCGCAAAACTGATAAGGGAAAGCGCGGACAAATACGCCGGGGATATCATGAGCCAGGCGCTGGCGGAAAAGAAGCTGGCATGACGCTGGGCCAGGTCGCCGAGTTTTTCCAATGGATGTTCATAATCTATTTTCTGGCCCTCAATCTGGGTTACATAGGGCTTAACCTGCTTTCGATCGTAAGCGTCTCCGGCTACATGAGGAAAAGGGCGCCTTCGTTTTTGTCCTCGTTCTATCCCGGTTTCGAGCCGCCGATAACGGTGATCGTGCCCGCATACAACGAAATGGCGACGATATCGGATTCGATACGCTCGTTTCTCCAGCTTCAATACAGCCAGTTCGAGATAGTGGTCGTAAACGACGGCTCTTCCGACGACACCCTCGCCATGCTCACCCGCGAGTTCTCACTCGTCCCGTTCCCCGAAGCGTACCGCGTGAGAGTCGGCGCCAAACCGGTAAGGGGGATTTACCTTTCAACGACCCACTCTAAATTACGCGTCGTGGATAAAGAGAACGGCGGCAAGGCCGACTCACTTAACGCCGGCATCAACGCGTCGCGATACCCTCTCTTTTGCGCCGTTGACGCGGACTCGATTCTTCAACCAGACAGCCTCCAGCGGGTCGTCCAGCCGTTCATCGAAGACCCTCGCACGATAGCCAGCGGCGGCACCATACGGGTCGCCAACGGATGCAGGGTTGACCATGGCTTTCTGTTAAGCGTGGGGCTTCCTGGCAACCTCCTTGCGCTATTTCAGATAGTCGAATATATCAGGGCGTTTCTTTTCGGGCGGCTTGGCTGGTCGCCGCTTAACGCCCTGCTCATAATTTCCGGGGCGTTCGGGCTTTTCAACAAAGAGAGGGTGATAGAGGCGGGCGGGTTCCACAGCGACACCATCGGCGAGGATATGGAGCTGATAGTCCGCCTGCACCGTATCAACCGCCTCAAGAGAAGAGAATACAAAATAACTTTCGTCCCCGACCCGATATGCTGGACGGAAGCCCCGGAGGATTTCCGCACGTTGATAAACCAGCGCATCCGCTGGCAACGGGGCCTTTCCGAGAGTCTGTTTTCCAACATCCGGCTGTTGTTCCACCCTCGCGGAGGGGCTGTGGGATGGCTGGCGTTTCCTTTTTTCATGCTCTTCGAATGGATGGGGCCGTTAATAGAAACCTCTGGATACATCTTTACCATCGTGGCCTTGCCGCTTGGGATTATCGAGCCGCCGATAGCCGCCATTTTCTTCATGGTCTCGGTCGGGTTCGGCGTCATGCTCTCCACGACGGCGTTATTGCTGGAGGAAATGTCCTTCCACCTTTACTCCAAACCGCGCCATTTCGCCACGCTGATGTTGGTGGCGGTTATCGAGAACTTCGGATACCGCCAGTTCAACGCGCTATGCAGGGTGTGGGGAATCACAATGTTCCTGTCGGGCAAACGTGGCGGATGGGGAGCCATGCGCAGGACAGGCGGGTGGACGAATCAGAAGGGGAAGTGAGGGCGGTTTGCGACGCGCCCTTTTTTTGTCATCCTGAGGGAGCCTTAGCGACCGAAGGATCGAAGTATAATAGAATATTATTTTTCGATAGATTCTTCGCTGGCGCTCAGAATGACAATATTGCGAACGTAATGGATTACGCAAAACTCTCTTTTTTAAGACTGGCGGTTCACGAACCGCCCCTACAAATTCGGGAATCCAGTTAAAATATAAACCATGAACTCAGATTCGCTTCAACTTGGGCAGGAAACCTCCGGCTACCGGTACAACAGGGATTCGTTCATGCTGGCGGATTTTTTCGATCCCTCCAGCGTCGAATCCCTGCTGGACGCGGGGGCGGGGGTGGGCGTGGTCTCCATACTCATCGGCAAGGCTCACCCGTCCATGAAGATAACAGCGCTGGAGATAAACCCGCATGTGGCCGCCACGGCCCTCGCCAACGCAAGGAAAAACGGGCTTTCGCGTTATCATGTCGTCGCCGGCGACGTGATGGGCTCAGTAAACCTCTTCGGTAAACACAA
Source organism: Nitrospinota bacterium (assembly GCA_015231995.1). GTDB lineage: Bacteria > Nitrospinota_A > UBA7883 > UBA7883 > JACRLM01 > JADGAO01. The sequence goes on from JADGAO010000080.1 coordinate 4,581, forward strand.
ATTCGACGCGGTGGTGTCCAACCCGCCATACAGGAAAGCGGGGACGGGAAGGTTAAACGCCGATCCCGTCAAGGCGGTGGCGCGGCACGAGCTTAGGATGACGCTCGACGGGCTGGTCAAAGTTTCATCAGCCATCTTGAAGCAAGGCGGGTCGCTTACGTTGACGATGATTTGGGAGAGACGAGACGAATACATTTCTGCACTATCCAGATACGGTTTCCACGAAAAACGGTTCCGCAAGGCGAGGTCGTTCGACGACAGCCCCCCTCTCTGGTTTTTGTCCGAGGCGAGGTTCAATGTGAAAACGGAAACTGTCGAGACACCGCCGCTTACTCTTAAATCCGCCGATGGGGGCGATTCGCCCGAATTCATGCGGATCATGGCGAGCCTGACGGGACGCGCCCTGGAAGTGGATGTGCGATAGTGAAGCCTGTGGAGAGCCTGCCGCCTCTTTTAATCCTTGCGGGGCCTACCGCGTGCGGCAAGACGCTCACCGCCGTCCACCTCGCCGAAGCGTTGGGGAGCGAGATCATCTCCGCCGATTCCGTGCAGGTCTATAAATATTTCGACATCGGGTCGGCCAAGCCGTCGCCCTCGATATTGGCCATGGTTCCGCATCACCTGATAAGCGTGGCCGAACCGGAGGAGGAATACAACGTCGCAAGGTTCCGGGGCGAATCGGACGCTGTGGCGCGAAAACTTATCGCCAGCGGGAAAATCCCCATCGTGGCGGGCGGCACGGGGTTATACATAAAGGCGCTGACGGAGGGTTTTCACTGCGGCGCGAAGATAAGCGCGGAGGCGGAGCTTCGCATGGACGAGATCGAGGCTCGCGATGGGTTGGAGGGGTTGCACAGGCTGGCCGTGGAAGCCGACCCGGAATGGATGACGAAGGTTCATCCGAACGACAGGTTCCGGGTGAGGCGGGCCGTCGGCGTATTCTGGACGGAGGGTCGCCGCCTTTCGGAGATTTACAGGCAGAACCCGCCAGCGAAAGCCTGGGACACTCTAACGCTTGTCATGGACATCCCCCGTGAAACATTATTCCGCAGGATCGAGAGCCGGGTGGATGAGATGTTCAGGGAAGGCTGGTTAGAGGAGGTCAAACATCTGCGGGAAAAAGGGTATAATACGAGCGTGAAACCGATGCGTTCCCTGGGATACAGGACGTTGTACGACCAGTTGGAGGGAGCGGCGCTATCCGGCCCTGCGCCTGAAATAATAAAGAAGGAAACCAGGGCCTACGCCAAACGGCAGACGACATGGTTCCGCAGGGTGGAAGGCGCGGTTTATGTTTCCGCTGGCGGGGCGGATTCCCCGGAGAGCATCTCTCAAACAATTTTGGCAAGAGATGATGTCAGGAAATTTCTCGACCGTCACAGCCATACTGCTGGCCAGTAGCCTGCTTTTCGCCTCATGCGCGGGGAAGCGAGACGCCTCCCCGGCTCCGATTCCCACATTAAAAACGCCTGTCCAAAAACGCGACGAGACGAAAAAACCGGTTGATCCCGCCAGTCCCCCGGGTATCCACGCAAGGGCGGCGAAAGCCCTCAAGGACGGCAGGTTCGCCGAGGCCCGCGCGGAATTCTTGAAGATTTCAACCAGCGGCTACATTCTGGAAGATTACGCCGCGCTCGGCCTTGCGCAGTCGGGAATCGGCGCAGGGAACGCCGAAGGAATCCTTCCAGTTCTCGACGGCGTTCTGGAGCGTTACCCCGAAAGCCCGATAAGGGAGAAAATTGACGGAGCAAGGCTTGCGATAGCCTGTGTGGACGAGACGGCCAAGATATGCGCGGACTATCTGGAGAAAATCAGGGCAGGGCGCGTGACGAGCGGTTTCGAGCCTGAACTGTTGTACGTTTCGGCCCGGCGCATGGAAAAGGCGGGGGAGACGCTGGAGGCTTACAAAGAGTATCAGAAGATATATTTCGGCCATCCCGCCTCCACTGCGGCGGAAAAGGCTAGCGAGTCCATGCGGGCCATCGAGAAATCCAACCGGGAGAGCGGATCGAAGACAAAACTTCCCGCGGCCGGTTTCGAGTTGAAAATGGAACGGATAGACAAGCTGGAGGCCGCCCGCAAATTCGCGCTTGCGGCGGAAGAGCTTTCCGCGACGCTCAAGGAAGCGCCAAAACACGAAACGCCCCGTCTGCTGTACAAGCTTGGCATGTCGCTCAAAAAGACGCGGGACAAGGAGGGCGCCAGAAAGGCTTTCCAAAAGCTGTTGAACAAGGGTGGCGGCGGGCCGTACGGCGGCATGGCCGCATATCAGTTGGCGTTGATTGAGTGGAACGAGGATTTGGATAAACCGGCGCAGAACCGCCTTGCCAAGGCGCTCAAAGGCAACCACGGCAAGGAGGTCAACAAGCTGTGCCACCTCCTGATGGGGAAGATATACGAGAGCCAGAACAACTTCAAATCCGCCAGCGTCCACTATACGAGGGCGTTGGAGCTTACCGCCCCCGGAGCCGAATCCGTCGAGCTTGATTGGCGCGTCTGCTGGATGGAGTACCGGATGGGGAACATGAAGGAGGCTGGCCGCCGTTTTCTGGAAGCCCACAAACGGGCGCCCGAAGCCGAACGCGACGGAGCCTTCCTTTACTGGGCCACCCGCGCCTACGAAAAAGCCGGGGCTGACAAGGAGGCCGAGAAAACGCGCAAAAGGCTGACTGACGGATTTCCTGAGACATATTACGGAGCGAAGGTCGCAGACGGCGCATACGCGCCTGCGCCCGCTCCGGCTTCGCTTTCGACATTGGCGGATTCGCCTGTAGCCAAACCTTCCCTCGACGCTCGTGGGGCGAAGTTGCTGGAAAGATACAACGCTCTCAACAATATCGGTAACGCGGAAGGCGCGAGGCTGGAGGTCTTCGGGATTGCCGGTTTGATTGGCGACGATTACACCTCGTTGCTTTGGCTATCGAGCCTCTACAGCCAGTCCGGGGACATACCGTCGGCGATAAAAACGGCGTGGCGCGCCACCGATAAAATCCAGAAACAGAGCAGGAAAGATTATTCCGACCCCGCATGGAAAGCGTTGTACCCGACAGCTTACTGGGAGGTTGTTTCCAGAGAGTCCGTAAAGAACGGCCTGGATCCGTTCCTTACGCTATCGCTTATCCGGCAGGAGTCCATGTTCGACCAACGCGCCGTTTCATCGGCGTCTGCGCGGGGGCTTATGCAGTTGATGCCCGCCACCGGAAAGATGACCCACGATTCGTTAGCGAAAGGCGGGAGCGGCCCGGAGCGTTTCGACGAAGATTCGCTTTTTGACCCGGAGACGAACATCCGGCTTGGCTCTGCGCATTTCGCGTCGCTTACCGGGAAATACGAGGGGAACATGATCCGCTCCATAGCCGCGTACAATGCGGGGGCGATCGCCGTGGACAAATGGATGGGCAGGTTCGGCCAGGTGGAAGACGACGAGTTCGTAGAGCGCATCCCCTATTCGGAAACGAGGGGGTATGTGAAGAAAGTGTTGAGGAATGTGGCCCTTTACCGCAGGATATATAGTGGCGGAGCTTCTGGCGGCGGCAATGCGTCCGCTGGACAGGGGAATACGGCTTCTTCGCAATGAACGGATGACTTGTTATTAAAGAGTCATAAGTAACTTGATGAGTTTGTTTGGGATTTGGCTCTTCTCTTGTTGCATTCCGTTATTTTTGTCGTTTTGCCGGGGGCGCATGGGGCTGTTGTCAAACCCCCTCCTTACCAAGGAGGGGTCGCCGCTCTGCGGCGGGGGAGGTTTAATTTGTCCTTTGGGCGATATTTCGGCGACAATGAGCGATAAGTAAGATTGAATTAAACCCCCTCGGCGTTTCGCGCCGGTCCACCTTTGTAAGGGGACAAAGGTGATGAGAGAGCGCAGGCGCGGGGCGGCCAGGGTAAGCGGATTGGTTAAACGCTGTGGAGCGATTGTGTCGGAAGGATGCATATACTAATGAACTCATTTTTAATTGATGTTTGACGTAATCATTAAAGGCGGACTGGTCGCGGACGGCAAGTCCGCGCAGGTTGAAAAACTCGACGTGGGCGTAAAGGACGGCCTGATAGCCGACGTGGCTCCGTCCATACAATCCGAAGGCGCTAGGATAATCGAGGCTGGCGGCAAAATTGTGGCGCCCGGTTTTGTTGACGTCCACTCTCATTCGGACTATTACCTGCTGATAGACCCACGCGCCCGTTCCAAAGTGACGCAGGGCGTAACCACGGAAGTCGGCGGCAACTGCGGCTATTCCGCCGCGCCGATGAGCGGGGAGACGCGCAGGCAGAGAGCCAAAGACTACGAGGCGCAATTCGGGATAAAAGTGGACTGGGCGGGGATGGGCGAGTATCTCCAAAGGCTCCAGGCCGCCGCTCCAGCAGTGAACTTCGCGGCGTTGATAGGTTACAACACCGTGCGCGGCTCCATACTCGGCCCCAACTCCAGCCAGCCCGGCGCGGACGGGATGAAGAAAATAAAAGAGATGATAAACAAGGCTCTCGACGAGGGGGCGTTGGGGATGTCCGTCGGCGTGGTCTACCCGCCCGCCTGTTTTGCGGAGGCGAGGGAGTTTATCGAGGCCGTCTCCTGCGTGTCGGCGCGTGGTAAAGTTTTCACTTCGCACATACGCTCGGAAGGCGCAAGACTGCTCGAAGCGTTGGATGAGATGGTGACGGTGGCCAAAGGCTCCGGGGCCAAACTGCAGGTGAGCCATTTGAAGACCGCCGGGAAAGACAACTGGGGCAAACTGGACCGTGCGTTTGAAATACTCGAAGAGGCTATGGCCCAAGGCGTGAGCGTGATGGCCGACAGGTATCCTTATCTGGCGTCCAACACTGGTTTGCAGGTGACTTTGCCCGACCGCGCTTTCGACGGCGGCAAAGCGGCGTTGACCGGAAGGCTTGCGGACCCGCGTGAACGCGCCGCCTTCACGGAGGAGATTTTAAAAAGCCATCCAGAGCCGGAATATTGGGAGACGGTGATGGTTTCGCAGGTCGTTACGGAGGCCAACAAAGACCTCGAAGGGTTAACCGTGGCGCAGGGTTCTGCCAGGCGCGGGAAGGAGGTCTTCAGTTTCATCTACGACCTGCTCATGCAGGAGGGGACGGACGTGGAGGCGATATTCTTCTGCATGAGCGAGGACAACCTCTCCCGGATACTGCGCAAGCCGTGGGTCGTGCTGGGGTCGGATTCCGGGGCGCGCGCCATTGACGGGCCGCTGGCCATCGGCAGGCCGCATCCCCGCACGTTTGGGACGTTTCCCCGGTTCTTCAAGGAATTCGTGAGGGAGAAAAAACTTTTCACGATTCCCGAAGCCGTTCGTAAGACATCCACCCAGGCGCTGGAGTTTTTCGGGATCGGGCGAAGGGGGGAAATAAAAAAAGGCTATTTCGCCGACATCGTTGTGTTCGACCCGGATACGATAGGGGATACTTCTACTTACGCCGATCCGCTGTCGTATTCTAACGGGATCGAACACGTTTTGGTGAACGGAATCTCCGCCGTCGAAGGCGGGAAGCCGACGGAAAACCGCGCCGGGCGCGTCATAACAGGATGAGGCTGGCAAAGGCATGAGCGAGCTATTGCAGAAATACAGGGAGAAGGCAGAGCTTTCCCAGCAGGTCGTGGAGTCGTACAAGGCCCTCTCCTCGATGGCGATAAGCCACTTGCGTGGAGAGGTTCGGGAGAACGCAGTCCTGGACAAGACCTTCGAAGGCCTGATCCACAGGATAAAAGGGGCGGACAACCTTTTCCAGATCCAACAGCTCAACAGGGAATTCGCCTCGCTTGTGAAAGTGACGGACGCATGGCTCAAGGAAAAGAGGAAGGCCGCCCCAAAGGCGGAAGCTCCGGGATTCCTGTCTGGCCTCACGTCCATGTTCGGCGGCAAGGGGGAGCGCGCTAAAGGAGCGGAAGGCGAGGGAGACGAGGGCGGCTCCATCGAAGACGCGGCCAAGGAGCTGTTGGCGCCTTACCTGATCCTGCTCGACGCTTTATCAAAAGGCGCGATAACGCTCGCCGACGACAGAGAGTCATTCTATGTTGATCTGAAAATCAGGCGGGAGAAAAAATTCGCCGGCCTTAAGGAGAACGACGCGGAGGCCCTCTCCGCATCGCTATACAATTTTTTCATAATGAAAAGCAACGAGTCCACCGCCGTCACCCAGGAGCGCGAGGAACTCAAGAAGATAATAGGCTCGCTTGCCGCCCACATACAGACGCTGGCGATATCGAGCGAAAACTTCGGCTCGAAGTTGGAAAACTACTCCCGCCAGGTCGCCGCCACCACGACGCTCGACGAGATAAGGATGGTGCAGAAGGCGATATTGTCGGACACGCAGGCTATTCAGAAGGAAAACTCGGCGGCGCGGGAAAAATTGCTGGAGTCGGAAAAGCGTCTCCGGGAATCGGCGCAGAGGATAACCCAGCTTGAGACGGAGCTGGAGAAGGCGCGCAAGGAGAAGTCCACCGACCATCTGACGCAGTTGTTTAACCGAGGCTACTTCGACGAAAAACTAAAAGAGGACTTCGCCTCGTTCGCGCGGTATGGCGAGCCGTTTTGCCTGATAATTTTCGACGTGGATCATTTCAAAAAGTTCAACGACACATACGGCCACCAGGCTGGCGACGGCGTGCTTCAGGCCGTGGCGGCCACGGCGAAGGAGACCATGCGCGCTTCCGACACCGTAGCAAGGTATGGCGGGGAGGAGTTCGTAGTTGTTGTGTACAAGGCCAGGCTCGACGAGGCGGCGAAGGCGGCGGAGAACCTGCGGGAAGCCGTGGCCGCGCACGAGTTCGTGTTCAAGGGCGAGAAGAAAATCGTTCAAGTGACTATCTCGCTGGGAGTGGCGCAGGTGGCCAAAGGCGATACGCCCAAGAGCCTTATCGAACGCGCCGACGCCTGTCTGTACGAAGCTAAAAAACAGGGGCGCAACAGAACCGTCCATGCGCCGTCCAAATGACAAGCGACGCCGACCTTAGGCGCGTCCACGAAGTCAAGGCGGCCACGCTCTGGACGTTCGAGGCCTTGTGGAACGGCAATTACGAGGCCAACCGCAGTCTTATCTCACGGTCGGCCGGGGTGTCGAGCCTATTCGGGAAATTCGGCGACGTTCCCGCATTGATAACGGGCGCGGGGCCTTCGCTGGAGAAAAACCTGCACCTCTTCAGCGGAGTCCAGGGCAGGGCGGCGATTATCGCGGTGGATACGGCCCTGCTACCGCTCGTCTCCGCAGGGGTTTCCCCCACGATAACGGTGATGCTCGACCCGCAACCGTATGTGGCGCGGTTTTTCGCCGGAGTCAACACGTCCCGCAAAACGTTACTGGCCCCTTCCATCGCAAGCCCGGCCGCGCTGTCGCAGTGGAAAGGCGAAATCGTTTTCTACAATAAATTCGCGCCGGACATCCCCGCGCTCACCCGCATCGCGTCGCAAAGCCCGGAGTTGGGATTTCTCATCCCCGGCGGGTCTGTGCTTTCGGTGGGGCTGGATTTGGCTTTCCGTATGGGGGCGACCTCGATAGGGTTTGCGGGGCAGGACCTCTCATACCCGCCCGGCGGCAAGGCGTATGTCTCCGGCACCACTTACGGCGACGTGAACGCGGATTACGTCCTCAGCCGCGCTACGGAGGAGATAGTCGCCGAGACGGATATTTTCGGCAGGACCGTCCGCACGAAAAAAAGCCTTAGCGTCACCAAACAGTGGATGGAATGGGCGTTTGTGAATCTGAAGCGTGAAGGGGGGAAGGCGGCGTTTTACAACCTGACGGAGGGAGGGATAGTCACGAGAGAGTGCAACGTGATGAGCCTTGCCGAATGGTCTGGCCGGTTTTTACGGGAAAGCTTCAACCTCGATTGGCGCGTGAAAAAGGCCCTGCAGAAAAAGAAGAGGTGAGCGTGGAATTATTGTAGGGACGGCCCGGTGGGTCGCCCGCGCTTTTCCGCATGACCCTGCCACGCCAAACCGATATAATGACACCTTTATTTAAAACGGGCCGCAAGGGTCGCCTTAACGCGCAAAACGCCTGGCGTCGAACCTTTGGCCATCATTATCCGGTGACAAGTAAGAAATATGCCGATACTCGAAGACATTAAATCAA
>JADGAO010000081.1 GCA_015231995.1 Nitrospinota bacterium
TGATCCTTCGGTCGCTAGGGCTCCCTCAGGATGACAAAAAACGACACTTCCCTCAGCATGACACAAAGCGGACTCCCGCAGGATGACCAATGTCACTCCAGAATGTCGTACTTCATATTCCTTCGTTTCGGGGTCATCCCCGCGTCTTCGATGAGCCGCCTTATGTCTTTCTCCGACATGCGGAACGTGACGCCCGCCGAGGCCACGACGTTTTCTTCTATCATCGTCGAACCCATGTCGTTGGCCCCGAAATAAAGAGCCAGCTGGGATATGTTCGCTCCCTGCGTAACCCACGAGGATTGGATGTTGTCCACGTTGTCCAGATACAACCGCGATACGGCCAGCGTGCGAAGGTAATCGAAGCCGCCGCTTTTCGTCTCCACCGTCATCGCTGTGTTATCGGGCTGGAACGTCCAGGGTATGAACGCCGTGAACCCGCCCGTCTCGTCCTGCAGGTCGCGTATCCTGCGCAGGCTCTCCACCCGTTCCGCAAGCGTCTCCACATGGCCGAACATCATCGTGGCCGTCGTTCTCATCCCCTGTTTGTGAGCCTGGCGCATCACGTCTATCCATTCGTCCGCGGAACACTTGTTGGGGCTTGCGATGGCTCTCGTCCTGTCGGTGAGTATCTCCGCTCCGCCGCCGGGGATGGAGTCCAGCCCCGCCTCCCGCAGGCGTCTTATCGTGTCGCCCACGGAAACGCCGCTCAGGTTTGCGATATGGACTATTTCCGGCGGCGAGAAGGCGTGGATATGGATTGCATGTTTGTTTTTGATCCTGGAGATCAGGTTTTCGTACCATTCAATTGTGAACTCTGGATGCAGTCCACCCTGCATGAGTATCTGGGAGCCGCCAAGCTCCAGCGTCTCCGCTATCTTCTTGTCAATCTCTTCATCCGACAGCACATAAGCGCCATCATCGCCTTCCAGCCGGAAGAACGCGCAGAACCTGCACCCGGAAATGCATACGTTGGTGTAGTTTATGTTCCTGTCTATTATGTATGTGACGATGGGCGCGGGATTTTTTTTGAGCCGTAGTTGGTTGGCCGCCTGCCCTAACGGAACGAGGTCGTTCGACGCAAGCAGACCCAGCGCGTCCTCATCTGCCAGGCGGACTCCTGAAAGGGTGTCGTCGAGTATCCTGTCAATGGCGGCGGTCATTTGGGTTCGCTCTCTTTTTCCACGGTTTCCACCCGCGTGTCGTAAAGCTCCACCGACTTGACCATCCGCGACGTCGAGTCGTTTATCGTGATAAGGAACGGATTGACCGCAAGCCTCTCTCCGGCCTTGGGGATGCGCTCCATCGAGTGGTTTATGAAACCGCTCATGGTCTCATAATCCCCTTTGGGCATCCCCAGGGCAAGCTCCTCGTTGATTGTGTCTATTTCCATCATTGCGTTGATGACGTACCTGCCTTCGCCGGTCTTCTCGTAATATTTTACGGGGCTGTCGTATTCGTCCTCTATCTCCCCCACGATTTCCTCTACCAGGTCTTCGATGGTGACGATGCCTATCGCCCCGCCGTATTCGTCCACCACCACGGCCATGTGTATCTTCTTCTCCTGCATCTCTTTGAGCAGGTCGGCGTTCTTCTTCGTGATAGGGGTGTAGAAAACGGGGCTCATCACCTTGTCGAGCCGGACGCTCAGGTCTTTGCGGTTCATCACGTCGAAAACGCTTACTATCCCGACGATGTTGAATATCCTTTCAACGAAAACCGGGAGGCGGGAGTATTGCGTCTCGGCCATCCTGGCTTTGGCTTCCGCAAGCGTCGAGACGCTCGGCGCGCCAACGACAGTTACAAGCGGCCGCATGACCGACTCGAGCGTGTTTGTGCGGAACTCGAATATCTTCCTTATCATCTTGCGTTCGTCGTGCTCGATGGAAAGGCTTTCGGTCCCCATTTTCGTCAGCAGTAACAGCTCCTCGCGGGAGACATGCCCGCGCGAGACGTTCTTGTGGCCGACGAACATCCTCACGGCGAACCGCGATATCCACGATGTGACGGCCAGTATCGGCGTGAACAGCTTCTGCGCCAGTTCCAGCGGCCTTGCGATGATCGGGGCCACGTCGTCGGCCCGCTGGCGGAAGAGGGTTTTGGGGACGATCTCGCCGAGCAATAGCGTGAGCGGCCCCATCACGAGGAAAGAGTAGAAGTCCGCCTCGTTCTCGCCGAAGCGTTGAGCCACGAACATCGTCGCGATGGACGACCCCGCAAACACGCTTAGGTTTGTGCCAAGCGATGTGGTTCCGAAAATCTTGTCGGGTTGCCCCAGCAGTCTTTCTACTGTGGCGGCGGATTTAAGCCCGTTTTCCGCCAGATGGCGCATCCTGATCCTGTTGTATGTTATCAGGGCCAGTTCCCCGCCGGAGAAAAAGCCCTCCAGCAGGAGGAAAGCGCCTATCAATATCAGCGTCAGCGCCGGATCCATCATGACGCCTCTCCTTCAGCGGGAGCGCTTGCGGTGACACGGGAGACAAGTATCTCCATTATTCGTCGTCCCTTGAGCTTCTCCACCGTGAAGCGGAACCCCTCCGCTTCCACCGACTCCCCCAGTTGCGAAGCTCTCCCGAAAAGGTGGAAGACGTACCCGCCCACGGTTTCCAGCTCGTCATGCGAAAGGTCCACGCCGAAGCGTTCGTTGAAATCGTCCAGCGGCATTGCGGCCGAAACGATGAATCCGCCGCCGTCTGCCTGCTTGACCGATTCGCCATCGGCGGAGCCGGGCGCGCCCGTTTGCCCGATGAGTTCGGCGATAATGTCGTCCATCGTTATTATTCCCTGCACGCCGCCGTATTCATCCATGGCCACGGCCATGTGCCTTTTGCGTTTTTTGAACCCGCGCAGAAGCTCGTTGACGGTCACTGTGACTGGCACGATGTAAGGGTCGCGCAACAGATCCTTCAGCGAAAGGCTGGAGGGGGGCGGATAGTCGTATTTCAAAAGGTCTTTCTTGAACAGCACTCCCTCGATATTGTCTATCGTCCCGTTGTAAACGGGCGCGCGGGCAAAGGAAGATTGCGCCATTTTGTCCCATGCGTCCTTGAGCGGCATGTTCACGTCCAGCGCCAGTATTTCCGTCCTCGGCGTCATCAGGTCGCCCACGGTAAGGTCTCCAAGGTCGAAGACGTTCTGGATCATCTCGCTTTCGGACTCGTCTATCACGCCCTTGTCGGCCCCCTCTTCGACCAGGGTTTTTATCTCATCCTCGGTCAGGGCGAAATTATCCGCCTGCGATTTGCCGCCAAGAAGCCGGGAAATCCAGTTTGCGGTGATTGTGACCACGTACTGAAGCGGGTATATGGCTATCGTCAGAGCGGTCAGGATAGGAGCCGCGATCAACGCCCATTTCTCGTTTGTGTAGTGGGCGAATGTCTTTGGGCTTATCTCCCCGAACGTGATCAGCAGGAAGGCCCCGGCGCCGAGGGCGATACCCACCCCCACCCCGTGGAACGTCTCTATGGCAAGGTAAGTCACCACGGCGGAAATGGCCACGTTGACAAGTTCGTTGCATGTGTAAAGCGTTATCAGGAGCCGTTCCGGTTTGGATAGCAGTTCCGCCACCTGCTGGCCGGCCCAGCCGCCGGTGTGCCGGAGCCTGTCCACCTGGAGCCGCGACAACGAAAAAAAGGCGACCTCGCAACCTGAACAGAAAGCCGACGCGGTTATAAGAAGAGGCAGTATCGCCCAACGAATTGTAATGGAGTCTTCCATCGCTGGTAAAATAAGGTCAGTCCTTCCCCGTATAGTCCCGCAGGGCGACGTTGTCAATCCTGCCAAGGCCCGACAAAGCCCCGGACGAGGCCAGAGTCTCCGGGTCGCCGACGATCATTATTTTAAGCCCGTCGGGGATAAGGCGTTTGTTGGCGCACGCCGTCACATCGTCGGCGGTGACGGCCATCACCTTGTCGCGGAACGTCTCCAGGTAATCGTCGGGCATCCCGTAGTAATCCACGATCATCCTCTGTTCCAGAAGACGCTCCGGCTTGTCGAAAATGAACACGAACGAATTGACTATCGAGTCTTTGGCCAGTTTAAGCTCTTCGGGCGTAACAGGCTCCGTCCGTATCCGCCCGACCTCCGATTTCATGATGCTTATCACTTCGCCCGCGCTAACGGTTTTCGTCTCCGCGCCCATGATAAACGTCCCCGGCTCCCACCTTCCGGCCATGTTGTAAGACCAGGCGGAGTAGGCTAGCCCCTTCTCCACACGCACCTTCTGCATTATCCGCGAGGCGAACCCGTTGCCGCCGAGTATCTCGTCCAACACCCGCGCGGCGTGATAGTCCGGGTCGGAGCGTTTCATTCCCAGATGCCCCATCCGTACGACAGCCTGGGGAAGTTTTTTCGGGGCGACAAATACCCCGCCTTCTACCGTGTCTTTTACATGCGGGACTTCGGGATAAACGGCCGGCGGGGCCTTCCAGTCCTTGAAAACTTCCTCGAGGCGGGCGATAAGCGGCGTTTCGTCAAAATCGCCCGTCACACCGATAATCACCGACGATGGCCGGACGTATGAAGCGTGGAACTTCGCGGCGTCTTTGGCGGTGATGGATTTTACAGTTTCCAGCGTCGGCTTGACGCCGTAGGGGGACCCCGCGTATATCCTGCTTCTCAGCTCGCGGTCGGCTATCTGCGTCGGGTCGTCGTTTTCCCGGCGTATGGAATCAATAACCCTGGCTTTTGCAAGCTCGAACCTTTCCTGGTCGAATCTGGGATTCCGCAAAACGTCGGCGAAAATCTCCAACCCCTCGTTCAAATTCTTGGTGAGCGTGGAGAGGGCGGCCTTGCCGTTCTCTTCGCCGATCATCGTCTCCACGGAGATGGCCTTCCGCTCCAGAACCTCGTCGAGCTGGTCTGGCGTCCGCTTCTTCGTCCCGCCGGAGCGCATCACCGAACCGGTAATCCCGGCCAAACCCGCTTTGTCCTTCGGCTCCCATATGGAACCCGCCTTGATGAAGGCGACGACGTTGACTATCGGCAACTCTTTGTCCTGGAGCAGGTGGACTTTTATCCCGTTGGAGAGTTTGACCAGCTTGGTTTTCGGCAGGTCGGTCTTTATCGGCTTCGGCTCGAAATACAGCAAGTCCACAGTTTTGGGCGACATGGCAGGCCCCGGCTTTATCGTCCCGGTTTTCGGGTAATAACAGCTGGAAATGAGCGGGGCGATCAAAAGCGCCGCAATGGCCAGATATGCTCTCATTTTTTCTTCACCAGCGTAGCGGTGGTGGAGTTGGATTTGACGAAATATTTCACGGCAACTCTCTGGATATCCTCCGGGGACACCGCGCGGATTTTGTCCATCTCCCGAAGGGCCTCTCTCCAGTCGCCTCTTATTATCTGGTAGTTCGAAAGCAGGCGCGCCATCCCGTAATGGGAAGCCAAGCCGTGGATGAAATCCGATTCCATGTTATTGATCACCTTGTCTAGCTCCTCGCGGGAAACAGGCTCTTTCTTGAGCCGTTCAAGCTCTTCCCAAACGGCTTTCTCCACATCCTCCGTGGTGTGAGGCGGACGTGGTTCGCCGCTTACGACGAACATGTTCGGATACCTGTCGCCGGGAGCCGTGAACGTGCCGACGGAAAGGGCCACTTTCCTCTGGCGCACCACGTTTTTGTCGAACCTGCCCGTCCTGCCGTGGGAGAGGATAGAGTCTATAACCGAAAAAACATAATCGTCGTCGTTGGGCGCAACCGGTTTGTGGAAACCCATCATCATGGTTGGGCTCGCGTCGAATTCCACGTTCACCCTGCGTTCGCCACCCTGATCCGGCTCCTCGCTGATCAAACGGTCCGGCAGGGGCCGGGCGGGGATCGGGCCGAAATATTTTGTGATTACGGATTTAAGCTCGTCGAAATCCAGATCGCCGACGATGGCTATCACGGCGTTGTTGGGGACATACCAGTCCTTGAGGAACTTGTTCACGTCCGACAGCGGAAGCCGTGATATGTCCCGTTCCCATCCGATTATCGGGTTGCCGTAAGGATGCGCGATGAACGACGTGGCCAGGAACCGCTCGTAGAGCTTGCCATCCGCGTTGTTTTCGTAGCTTCTTCTAAGCTCTTCGAGCACCACCTCGCGTTCGGAGTAATACTCCCGTAAAACCGGATTCTCCAGCCTGTCCGCCTCCAGCTTCGCCCAAAGCTCCAGCTTGTTGGACGGCAGGCTGATCATATACAGAGTCGTGTCTTTGCTTGTGCCTGCGTTATGCCCGACGCCGCCTTCGGCGGAATATATCTTGGAATAACTCTCAGAGACTACGAACTTCCTCTGCTCTTCCTGGGCCTTCGCAAGCTCCGATTTCATATCCTCTATCTTTTTGCCGTCAGCGCCGTTTCTTATTTCCCTGTCAAGTTGGTCGCCGAGAAGGTCAACCTTTTCGAGAAGCGGTTTTTCCTTTTCCCAGTCCAGAGTGCCGATCCGTCTGGTGCCTTTGAAAAGCATGTGTTCGAGCATGTGCGCCGCGCCGGTGCGCCCCGCCGCTTCATCCACAGACCCCACGTTGAACACCATGTGCGCCGCGAAGATGGGCGCGCCTTTTCTTTCGAGGAAAAGAACCTTCATTCCGTTTTTGAGCGTAAATTCTTTGACCCGTTCGGTAAGGTCGAAAGAAAACGCGGTTGTGGAGTGGAGGAAAACAAGGGAAAACGCGACGGCGAAGGCCGTAAAACGGGAAAGTTGCCCGCCAAACGGCGGGTTTTTACGCGGGACAACGCCCAACGATGTTTTCATCGGGCGCAAGCTGTGGTTAAAGTAAAACAAATCTGCATAGAAGCCGGATTCTAAATCAGCCGGTGAAAAGAGTCAACCTTAGAGGGGAAGACTGCACTGCCGGAGACGTCAAGCGATGCAGTCTTCCCTCCAGGCGCAACCTGTCAGGCCGCAGTCCGGTATTTTAAGAAAACAGTCCGTATTGCCTTCCGCAAGCTGTATTGCCCTTATAAGGTCTTCTTTTTTCTTAAGCTTGGTTATGTTGGCGACACCTTTGGCTTTGGCTATTTCCTTGATGGCTTCGAGTTTCATGTAACTTCACACCCACTACTATTTATGATACGCGTAGTTTACAACGATTTTCACTGTAAGTCTGCATATTATTAAGGAGTTTTCCCTGGAGCGTGGGCATCTTGCCCGCAACACGTTAATGGAGCCTCGAAGGCTCCATTAACGTGGAAAGATCAATTTTCATTGCGTCTATCGAGGGCGCAATGAAAACATGCGGGCAAGATGCCCGCGCTCCCACCGGAGAGGATATTTCTTTTCACGAAAGCGCATGTTAAATTTCCGACATGGAAAATAATCCTCCAAAAATCTATTGGCATAATCGCGGCTACCTTCCACATTTCGAAGGAGGCGAAATCCCGCAAACCGTCACTTTCAGGCTGTATGGCTCGCTACCAAAAGAACTGTTATTGAAATGGAAGAGCGAACTTGCCAATGGACCCAAACTGCAAAGAAACGAAGAATTGCGAAACCGGGTCGAGGATTATTTGGACAATGGAGTTGGTCCGCGATGGCTGGCCGACAGGCGTATCGCCGGTATGGTGGCGCGGGCGTTGGCAAAATTTGATGGCGAACGGTATCTGCTACATGCGTAGGTTGTCATGCCCAATCACGTTCATGCGCTTTTTACTCCATGCGTTGGCCACGCCATGTTCTCGATATTGCAAAGTTGGAAATCCTTTACCGCCAAGGAAGCGAAAAAAGAGCTTGGGTTGGAGGGCAAATTCTGGCAACCGGAATATTTCGATAGGACTATCCGCAACCAGCGACACTTTGCCATTGCTCACGAATATATCGAAAATAACCCGGTTAAAGCCGGTCTTGTAGCTAAACCGCATGACTGGCCGTGGAGTAGCGCCTCCTCCTCTGGGAGCGCGGGCATCTTGCCCGCATGTGATTCATAGGGGCTAAATGCCCCTGTGAATCGCTGATCTTTACGGCGTGGCATTGATATATAGACGACTCTTAATCTTCGCTCCGGCCATTGAGGCCGTAGCGAAGCTATGCGGGCAAGATGCCCGCGCTCCCGGGTTAGCGTAGAATACTCCCCATGATTTCCGAAAATAAAGAACTCTGTTTCGCAGACGTGATAGTTCCCCGGCCTGTGCGTGGGCTTTTCACCTACTCCATCCCGCACGAATTGCGTGATAGTGTCGCGCCGGGTAAACGGGTTCTCGTCCCTTTCGGCAAAAGAAGTCTTGTGGGGCTTGTGGCCTCTCTCAAAGCCAAGGCGCAGATGGAGACGCGCCCCATCGTGGGCGTTCTGGACGCGGAACCGTTCGTGGACGCTGGTTTGCTCGACCTTGCGCTATGGACGTCGCTCCACTATTACGCCCCGCCGGGCGATTTTTTGCCGGTCATCCTGCCGCGTGGCGACTATTCGCTCGATACGGTTGTGGTTCTCAAACCCGGCTCTCCGCGCCCATCGGAACGATCCGCAAAGGCCGTCGCCGTGTATGACGCGCTTTCGGAAAAAGGAGGTTCCCGCAGGCTGGAGCTTCTGGCTAAAGATATCCAGTCCACGCCGGGCGCGTTGAAAAAAATATTATCCGGCTCGGCCGTTCGCGCTTTTATCGAGATAAGGCAGGGGACGCGGGCTGTCGCATCCAGGAAATCCGGTGATGCCGGATTGGCCGTAGAAACGTCCGCTGTGTTTCTACCTCCGCTGACCACCGCGCAAAACGCCGTTTACGAATCTGTAGCCCGCGACATGGACACTGCGCGGTTCCGCGTGAGCCTGTTGCACGGCGTCACCGGCTCCGGCAAGACGGAAGTTTACGCCTATCTAGCGAAGAAGGCGCTGGACATGGGCAAATCCGCGCTTATCCTGGCGCCGGAGATCGCGCTCGCGGACATGCTGGCGGAGCGGTTCATGAAAAGGTTTGAGAACCCCCCGGTCGTTCTCCATTCGGACATGGCTCCAAAAGAGCGCGACACGCGGCTGTACGCCGTCCGTTCGGCTCCCTCTATCATCGTAGTCGGGGCGCGTAGCGCGGTCTTCGCCCCCGTCAACAACCTGGGGCTGGTCATCGTGGACGAGGAGCACGACCCGTCGTATAAACAGGAGACATCCCCCCGCTACAACGGCAGGGACGTCGCCATAAAACGAGCTTCGATGGCGGGCGCGCCGGTACTGCTCGGCTCCGCCACCCCGTCGCTGGAGAGTTATCATCACTCCGTTTCCGGTAAGTACCATTTGCTCGCGCTAGCCTCCCGTGTGGACGGGCGCCCCATGCCGCGTGTGGAGATAGTGGAGCCGGAACGCGCCGGGGAGATAGGCGAGCGGCTCAAGGCGGAGATAGAGGATAGGCTCAAAAAAGGCGAGCAGACGCTTCTATTCATAAACAGGCGCGGGGCGGCTCGTTACATCCAGTGCTCGACCTGCGGCCACGCGTACCAATGCAGGAATTGTTCGGTCAGCCTTGTCCTGCACGGCGTGACCGGCACGCTGGATTGCCATCTTTGCGGTTATAAAGAAAAGGCGCCGGACACCTGCGCCAAATGCGGTTCGGCGTCGCTTAGGATGGGCGGGGCCGGGTCGGAACGGGTGGAGACGGAGATACGCCGCCTCTTCCCGACGGCCCGCGTGGCCCGTATGGACAGGGACACGACGGCCGGTCGCAGGGCCGGAGCCAAAATACTGAGCGCCGTTGGGAAGGGTGAGGTGGACATACTCATCGGCACCCAGATGATAACCAAGGGGCATGACTACCCGGCCATCACTCTTGTCGGCGCGGTGAGCGCGGACGACTCGCTTAATATGCCCGATTTCCGCTCTTCGGAACGGACGTTCCAGCTGATAACGCAGGCCGCAGGCAGGGCAGGGCGTGGCGACGTTCCGGGGCTGGTGATAGTCCAGGCTACAAGCTCCGCAAGCCACTGCCTGGTCTGCGCCGCAAACCACGACTTCGAGTCTTTTTTATCCATAGAGTATTCATTGCGCCAGATGGTCGGATACCCCCCCTTCACCCGGATGGCGATGATAAGGGTGGACGCGTCCAGCGAACGCAAGGGGCTGGAGTTTTTCGAGAAAATGAGCCCGTCTCTAAAGACGATGGGCGAGAAGGTCAAGGGGCTTGCCCTTCTTGGCCCTGCGGAGGCGCTTGTTTTCAAGGCGCGAAACAGGTATCACTGGCGGCTGTCCCTTAAAGGAGAGGCGCATTCCGCGCTTTTCCGCGCTTTGGACATTTTTTTTAAGGGGATGGAAAATCTCGGGAAAGGCTCTGTCTCCGGCGTTAACGTCTCTGTGGACGTGGACCCGGCAAGCTCCATGTGAAAAATTAGGCGTTACTGATATTGACAAAGGTTACGCCTTTATATAGAATTTCACTTTTTCGCTAAAAGACCGGACGTTATAAGGCTTGCGCTATTTTTTAAAGGCGCGAAGGCCCGCCGGAAACACTAGAAGGAGACTTTCAAGTTGCCGACGATCAACCAGTTGGTCCGCAAGGGGCGGAACAAGCAGGTGTGGAAGACCAAGAGTCCCGCGCTTACGTCGTGCCCGCAGAGGCGTGGCGTCTGCGTAAGGGTGTACACATCAACGCCCAAAAAGCCGAACTCGGCCCTTCGTAAAGTGGCCAGGACAAGGCTGACCAACGGGTATGAAGTCACCAGCTACATTCCCGGCGAGGGTCACAACCTGCAGGAGCACGCCATCGTGTTGATACGCGGCGGCAGGGTTAAGGACCTTCCGGGTGTCCGCTACCACGTCATCCGTGGCGCGCTGGACACGCTGGGCGTCGAGTCCCGCAGACAGAGCCGTTCCAAATACGGCGCCAAGAGGCCCAAGGCCGCGCAGGCCGGCAAAGACGCCGGCAAGGGCGCGAAGAAGAAATGATTACGGGTTGAGATAAAAAAATGCCAAGACGTAAAGTGACAGTTAAGCGGCAGATACTGCCCGATCCGAAGTATAACGACATGCTGGTCGCAAGGTTCGTCAACGTCGCCATGAAGATGGGCAAGAAGAGCCTTGCCGAGCGGCTGTTGTACCAGGCCCTCGACATTATCAAAGAGAAGACCAAGCGCGAGCCTATCGAAGTCTTCCGCCAGGCGATAGACAACGTAAAGCCGTTCCTGGAAGTCAAGTCGCGCCGCGTCGGCGGCTCCACCTACCAGATACCGGTGGAAGTGAAGTCCGACAGGCGCGCGTCGCTTGCGATACGCTGGGTCATCGAAAACGCCCGGGGACGCGGCGAGCGCGGTTATTCCAAGCAACTGGCCGCGGAGCTGATGGACGCCTACAATAACGCCGGCGCTTCCATAAAGAAAAAGGACGACACCCACAAGATGGCCGAAGCCAACAAAGCCTTCGCCCATTACAAGTGGTAACCGGTTAACAAGGGAGAGTTCAAATTGGCTCGCAATACCCCTCTTGAGAGGGTCCGCAACATAGGGATCATGGCGCACATTGACGCCGGCAAGACGACGACCACGGAGCGCGTCCTGTTTTACACCGGCATCACCCACAAGATAGGCGAAGTGCATGAAGGCACCGCCGTCATGGACTACATGCCCCAGGAGCAGGAACGCGGCATCACCATAACCTCCGCCGCCACCACGGCCTCGTGGCGCAACCACACCATCAACATCATAGACACTCCCGGCCACGTGGATTTCACGATGGAAGTCGAGCGCTCCCTCCGCGTGCTAGACGGCGCGGTGGGCGTGTTCTGCGCTGTCGGCGGCGTCGAGCCTCAGTCGGAAACCGTGTGGCGCCAGGCGGACAAGTACAAGGTCCCCCGCATCGCCTTCGTCAACAAGATGGACAGGATCGGCGCGGACTACTTCGCGGTGCTCGAACAGGTCAGGGAGCGGCTCGGCCACAACGCCGTATCGCTTCACGTTCCGATTGGCGCGGAAGACACATTTGTCGGTTTCGTGGATCTCGTCAAGATGAAAGGCGTCATCTACACGCCCGACGACATTCGCGGCTCCACTTTCCACGAGGTGGAAATACCTGCGGATCTGGCGGCCAAATCCGCCGAGATGAGGGAGAAACTCATGGAAGCCGTCGCCGAGCTCGACGACGAGCTGATGCACGACTACCTCGACGGCAAGGAAATATCCCAGGAGCGGCTCATGGCGGCCATCCGCAAAGGCACTGTCGCCATGACGATGATTCCCGTCATTTGCGGCGCGTCGTTCAAGAACAAAGGCGTTCAGGCCCTGCTCGACTCGGTTGTGGACTATCTTCCGTCTCCGCTAGACATTCCTTCCATCGAGGGGATCAACCCCGACACGGACGAGAAAGAGGCGAGAAAAGCCGATGACGACGAGCCGTTCTCGGCTCTGGCGTTCAAAATACTGACCGACCCGTTTGTGGGTCAGCTGGCCTTCTTCCGGGTTTACTCCGGGGTGTTGGAGTCTGGTTCATACATCTACAACTCCACCAAAGGCAAGAAAGAGCGCGTTGGCCGTCTGCTGAAAATGCACGCCAACAAACGCGAAGACATAAAAGAAGTCCGCGCAGGCGATAT
>JADGAO010000082.1 GCA_015231995.1 Nitrospinota bacterium
AAAGACGGCGGGGTGAAGAACACCCCGCCGAGCATCAATTTATGGGGCGTTTTGGGGATTACGCAAAACTCTCCTTGCTAAACGGGGACAAGCGTCAATAACCGCATCGTATATGAAAGGGTCTGTTTAGAGAATGTCCGCCGAATTCCTTAAGTCCTACGCCACAGCCGTCTCCGCCGTCAACGGAGCGCGCGACCTCAATACCCTCAAAACCGCCGTCGCGACGGTTCTCTCCGAGACGCTCGCGGTTTCCCGTTTCGGGTTCGCCTCGGCGCGGATAATGGCTACCGGCGCGGAGCCTGAACGGGCGGATATCAACATCGGCGTCGAATTCTGTTTCGACGGATTGAACGCGCCCAGGTCTTGCGTATGCGGAAAGGCGATGGAGGCTGTGGGCGATAACGCCATCTATAGCGCCAGTCCCGATCCGTTCTGCGTGGAGCGCGGATTTCAATCCGTCTTATGCGCGCCGGTTTTTGTCGAAGGGGCGCGGGTGGGCGTGTTCCTTTTCGCCGATTCACAAGACGTGGAGCCGTCAGCGGACGCTTTGAAGCTTCTGGACGCCCTTGCAGTTCATGTTGGCGAAGCTGTCTCCCGCATACGAAAAAGCGAGATGGACAAACGCCGCGCTGTTGACCTTGTGACGGTCTATCACATCGGCAGGCTTGTCACCTCGCGTCTGACGCTCAAGGAAATGGTGCGGGAGGTGGTAAGGTCGCTTGGCAGGGTTATCGAGACCGACGAGGTGAACGTCATCCAGTACGACGCCAAACGGATGGAATTGCGGTTCCTCGCAAGTTTTTTCGCGGACGAGTCCAACCTCCAGCGCCCGGAGGTCTACCCCCTTTCCGACGGAATGAACAGCTGGATAATAAAGAACCGCCAACCGCTACTGATACGGCAAGGCACATTGGACGAATGCGCCCGGCTTGGCATACGTCACGGCGGCAGACCCGCCAGGTCGTGGCTGGGGGTGCCGATGGTTTATAAGGACGACGTGGTTGGGGTGTTGTCCGTGCAGAGTTACGGCAAGGAACGGCTCTACGACGAACGTTCTGTGGAGCTTCTCTCCGCCGTAGCCGGGCAGTGCGCCGTGGCGATGGAGAACGCCCGGTTGTACGAGGAGGCGCTCGAACGCGAGGAGGAAAAAGAGAGGCTCTATTTTTCGCTTACGCACGACCTTCTGTCGCTGGTCAATCCGGTGGCGGGGTTTGCGCGCCTTTTAAAGGAATTGCCGCCGGACGCGCCGAAGCAGGATGTGGAGTCATTCACGGATGCTATTACGGCCTCTGCGGGCAAGATGACGCAGTTCGTCGAGGACATACTGGTTTACGCGAAAATAAAATCCGGCAAGCTCGCGCTAAACCTTGCGAGGGCCGATTTCGCCAAAACGCTGGAGTCCGTCATACGCCACCTGTCGCCGGAGATTTCGTTGCGCAGGCTTACGCTAAAGGTTAACGGGGTGGAGGCTTCGCCATCGGAGGCCGCGGTGAACGGGCCGCTGGAGGCGGATTACGACGTGGCGCAGGTGGAACGGGTTTTTTTCAATCTCATAAACAACGCGGTAAAATACGCCAACACCTTCATCGAGATAAACGCGGGAATCGAGGGAGCCGAGGCGGTGTGCGGATTTCGCAACGACGGCGACGGCGTTACGGAAGAGCAGGCGGGCAGGTTGTTTGACGAGTATTACCAGGCCGGCGCGAAGAGTCGTGGCGTGGGGCTTGGCCTGCCGACGGTGAAACGGATAGTGGAACTGCACGGCGGCAGTATCAGGGTGGAATCCGGCGCTGGCAAAGGGTTCCACATCGAGTTCCGCTGGCCCCGCACGCTTGCGGACAAGCGGGGGAAGATGGAGGGAAGGGCGGAGAGTTTGTGAGTGTGATTGCTTGTTATGTATGATTGGTAGAATGGAGCAATATACGCAACATTTGGAGCAATGAAATTTGGAGTCGCAAAATGCTTGAGGTCTTTGGTAAGCCCTTTGTGGATTTCGCAGGTTCTGGCTATATTGCTTTCAGTGATGGTTCCAGATCAGCAATTTCTTTCAGATTTGTGCAGTTACATAATGGCGAACTATTTCTGTTAGCCAAACAGCGTGAAGAAGCTGGTTGTGTACCAATTGATTGTATAAACAATTCCGCTATTTCAATTTCTGGTATTCTCGATGATAGACGAGTATTTGAAACACGCTCCACTCCATTTTTAAAATCCGCACAAATTTCATTCCCAGATAGCGGCTCAAGCGGATTTTTATTCCTGTTAACAGATGTCGCCATTGGTGATGGGGAAAACAGGGGTACCACACGATTCCACCTAACCAACCTTATATTTGTTGGAACCGAAAAATTTGTTGCTGAGAATGGATCCTACATGCTCTACCTCCCAATTAAAATATTGGGATTAAAACTAGGGATATATCCAGTATCTGACTACAAAGAACAAAAAAATATTATTGACGCAACCCGACAATCAAGAGTCACCGCCTTTGTTGAAATACCCACTAATGACTGGAATATATTTGATGCGAAAATAATGATGGATAACCTATGTTGGTTACTGTCTTTTGCTAGAGGAACCAAAATAAATTGGATCTGCGCTACCGGTTTTAATTTAGATAATAAAATTACTATTTCAGAGTATCGATCTGCAATTACATGGAATTACACTGGATTATCAGCCATTGGCTCACAACCATTAGAAAGTGAAAATAGACTAGAGTTGATGAATTTCATCGAGTCATCATATGAGCTATTTTCTAATTTAAGAAAAGAATACTCAATCCAAGAGACTATAGACACTATTGTCTTTGCTAAGATTGGCAATGGTTTTTTAGAGTTTCGAGGGATGCTTCTTTCAACAGCAATTGATGGCTTTCGTGCCAGATGGGCAACAAAGAATAAACGAGAATTCATATTCGATAAGGCTGATTTCACGAAGCGCAAATCTAAGTTGGAAAAAGCAGTTGTTGCCACCTTTGAGTCTTTAGTAAATGGAGATTCTAACAAAGACAAACGTAGGCAACTCTACGAGAAAGTTAAGGAGCTTAACCGCCGTTCGTTTTTTGATATTTTAAAAGAGCTTAACAAATCAATGTCTGTTGGCTTGGAAGATTCTCAAATGGATCATTTCAAGGATAACCGCAACGAGTTGGTTCATTCTGGAAGGTTTTCTGGTAATCGTGACGATGATCTGGAAGCATATAAAAACGAGTTTTGGAAAATTCTTGCGTTTGCTGATCGGTTAATATTAGGACTATTGGGGGATTCCAGAAAAGGGCTTGTATGGACTCGAAATCTCCGCATCTCTGATCTGTAACCATTTTGAACCCATCATGGAATAGAATGTGAGCGACATCATCAGGAAAAGCGTGGTGGTTGGAAAAGGTGGCTTGATTGAAATCACGGCCCCAGAGTTGGAAGCCGGATCAAGCGCCGAAGTTATCGTTTTAGCGGGAGGGACGCTACCTTTAAAGAAAAGGAGAGGGCTGAAACGCATCATCGCCTCTGGCAAAGGCGCGTTCGCATCACCGGAAGAGGCTGATGCATTCATCAACGGGGTGCGTGACTCTTGGGAATGATAAGGGAAAGATTATTGAAGGTAATGACGCCGACTTGTAACCTTGAACAACGGGGTGAAGAAGTGACTGCCGCCCAAACATTTTTTTCATCAGAGGACTTATTAATCAACGTCGTCATACATTTCTCCCCCTTAACAAGGGGGAGTGGCGCGAAGCGCCGAGGGGGTTTAATTCAATCGTATCGCGTTTCTATAGCCAAAATTTTAACTCAAGGACAAATTAAACCTCCCCCGCCGCTAACGCGGCGTCCCCTCCTTGCTAAGGAGGGGGCAATAGCCCGAAGAACACCCCGCCGAGCGGCTTTGTTGAAAACGCAAAGGTTTAATTTATCCGAGGTGATTTCCAAACAACCATGAAAGAAAGCATCCTCGTCGTTGATGACGATTTCTCCGCACTGCAGATGGTGGAGCAGTTCCTGAAACTCAAAAAATACGACACCGTCTCCTGCCTCACCTTCCGCGACGCGAAGAAGGAGCTTGCGCCGGACGGGCGGTTCTCCGCCGTCGTGTTGGACTATTTCATGCCCGACACCACCGGGCTTGAGATGATGCGGGAGATTCATCTGATTGACCCGGAACTGCCCGTCATAATCCTCACCGGCTCGCGCGACATCAAAATCGCCGTGGAGTCCATCAAACAGGGCGCGTTCCACTACCTCGTCAAACCCGTTGACCCGGACGAGCTTTATCACGCGCTGGAGAACGCGATCAAAACGCACAAACTCATCCACGAAAACCGCAGGCTCAAGAGCGACCTCAAAACGCGGTACAAGTTCGACTCCATCATCGGCGGGTCGGGCCGGATGATGGATGTTTTCGACGTGATGAGCAGAGCCGCTAGGGTGCGTTCCACCGTGCTCATCATGGGCGAGACAGGCTCCGGTAAAGAGCTTATCGCCCGCGCCATCCATTACAATTCCGACCGCGCCGCAAAACCGTTCATTGGCGTGAACTGCGCCGCCATGCCGGAGACATTGCTGGAGGCGGAACTTTTCGGTATCGAGAAAAGCGTGGCCACAGGCGTCTCCGAGCGTATCGGCAAGTTCGAGTCTGCAAACGGCGGCACGCTGTTCCTCGACGAGATCGGCGACATGTCGCTTACCACGCAGACCAAAGTCCTGCGCGCCATACAGGAACGGGAGATAGACCGGGTGGGCAGTTCGCATCCGCGTAAAGTGGACATACGCATCATCGCCGCCACGCACAAAGACCTCGCCAAAGCGATGGAGGCCAAAGAGTTCCGGCAAGACCTTTTTTACCGGCTCAACGTTATCGTCGTAACCTTGCCCCCACTGCGCGACCGAAGGGAGGACATCCCCGCGATGGTTGAACATTTCCTTGCGCGATTCTGCGCGGAAAACAACATGCAGGCCAAGTCCGTGGCGCCGGAGACGCTGGAGCGGTTGATGGACTACGACTGGCCCGGCAACGTGCGCGAGTTGGAGAACACAATCGAACGCGCCGTTGCGTTGAGTGACGGGACCGTTATAGGCGTGGACGGTCTTCCACCGCATGTGCGAAGCCGCCCCGTCAGCGCCGCCGTCGCAACAGCGCCATCGTTCGACGAACCCGTGCACGACCTGGACAAAGCCGTGGAGGAGTTCGAGCGTCGGATAATTTTATCCGCGTTGGAACGCGCCAACTGGCGCCAGAACCGCGCCGCCGCCGACCTCGGCGTCACCGAACGAAGCATGTGGTACAAGATAAAAAAACTGGGGATAGATATAAAAAAGGGAGAAGGGGAGTAGGGAACGTTCTGGTTTGCAATATTTTATTCCCCTTACCAAGAAAAGCTTTGCGTAAGTCGTTGACCGATGCTCCCGCCCCCTCTCCCGCGCAATATCGCGGGAGAGGGTTGGGGTGAGGGCTTCAAACAGTGTTTGGTGTTTTAAGTTTGAACCACGTTTAGGTCAATATTATTGAGAACTGCTTGTAACCCCTCACCTGGCGCTTTGCGCCTTCCCTTCGGAAGACTCAGGGCAGGCTCTCTCCCCGCAAAGTTGGCGGGGAGAGGGTAAGGAGCTAATCGTTGACTTACGCAAAGGTCCTCATATGAATATGACTCCCGACTGTGTGGACGCCATCCTCATGTGCGGGGAGGGGGCGGCGTCGCGGCCTGTGCTTGGGAATTCCAAGATTTTCCTTCCGGTCAACGGCAAGCCCATCTTTATATATGTCCTCGACGCGCTCTTGCGCGCCAGCCGTGTGCGGCGGGTTTTTATCGTCGGCAACAAACAACGGATAGAATCGCTCATCGAAGCCTCTGGCCAATCCCTTTCAAAACCGGTCAATGTCCTCACCCAAGGGGATAATCTGCTGGACAACGTCTGGCGAGGCTTCATTTCCACACTCGACGGCTATGTAGAAGGGGCGCAGAATAATAACCCTGATTTCAACGACAGGGTGATACTGGCTCTGGCTGGAGACTCACCGCTTATCACGTCCGGTGAGATTGACGATTTCATCGCCGGGGCGGATATGGGAAAATATGATTATGTCATCGGGTTGACCCCTGCGTCTTCTCTCGCAAGGTTCCGGCCTTCTGACGGCAAGCCGGGCATACGCATGTCCAGCTTCCACCTGCGCGAGGGGCTTTTCAGGATCAGCAACCTGCATCTTGCGCGTCCGTTCGCGTTCAGAAATAGAGAAGTTGTTTTGAAGATGTACGAAATGCGATACCAGCGGAGTTTCTCCAATGTGCTCCGCTTTGCCCGGTCTCTTTTGGCCACGCCCGGCTGGCGAGGCCGCATATGGCTATATCTGGGCCTGCAGACATGCCTGACCCTTTCGCGCATGGGGCTTGCCGGGGTTGCGGATATCCTGCGGCGGCTCATCCCGGCCTCAAGCGCCATATCCGCCGTAAGCCAGATAACAGGCGCCCGCGCCGACATCGTAATCACTACCCACGGCGGGGCCGCGCTGGATATCGACAACGAATCCGATTACCGAGCCATGACGCAGATGTTCGACCAATGGAGGGATGGGCGATGACAACCTCCGCCAGCCGCCGGAATTTTTTCAGGATAAGCCTTATCGTCACAGCCATAGCCGCGCTCTGGCCGGAGACGGCCTTTGCATGGGGCGCGGGAATGCATGTGGCGCAGGGGAGTTTTTTGCTGGAGAGCCTGGGGCTTATAGAGCCGCAGGTCGCCGCGATACTTGCGACATTCCCGAACGATTATATCTACGGATGCGTCAGCGCCGACATTTTCATCGGCAAAGGGTACAAAAGGCGCGACGACCATTGCCACAACTGGAGCGTGGGAATGAGGACGCTGGAATTGGCGAAGGACGATTCCACCCGCGCCTACGCCTACGGATACCTGACGCATCTGGCCGCCGACGTTGTGGCGCACAACTATCTCATCCCCAACCTTCTATATCAGACGCCGACATCCAAGACCGTCGGACATGTGTTCTGGGAGTTCCGTGCCGACCGCTTTATAAGGAAGAGCTACTGGAAACTTGCGTCGGAGGTCGTCTCCATGCACAACCACGGCAATGACAGCCTGATTAAAAAGGTGATGAACAGAAGCCGGTTACGGTTCGGCGCGAAAAAGATGTTTTTCCGAAGAGCCGTGGCGCTACGCGATATCATCGCGTGGCGGCAGGCGGTGGAAGGGCCGCTTTTCGAGGGGTTCCGCATTCTCTCCCGCGCCCATGTCTCCACCCTTAATAACTATTCGATCAACCTTATCATTGATCTTCTGCGTAACGGGGAAAACGCCGTCTGCCTTAAGTACGACCCGGTTGGCACGGACAACACAGTCCACGCCAAGCTTATGCGTAAATCGGAGGGATCGGGTTTGCGGCTAAACGGCGGTCCCGCCAGGTTCCCCATACCCGATGACATAACGGCGCTCGATTATGTTGACCACAAGACAGAGCGGATGTGAGAGTTCTGGCGAACAAGACGAGAGAGAGCCTGTATAACCCATCGCATTCAAATATGTCATTCTGAACCCTTCGAAAGACTCAGGGTAAACTCCGCGTAGCGAAGTGAAGAATCTCAATGAAAAACAAAGCAATCAGGAGCCAAAGCGTTTTCAACTTCGGAATCCGGGTTTATTCTATTTTGATCCTTCGGTCGCAGGGCCTTCCTCAGGATGACAACGATTATGTCATTCTGAACGAAGTGAAGAATCTATCAAAAAGAATATTCTATTATATTTTAATCCTTCGCTTCGCTCAGGATGACAACGGTCGCTGACGCTCCTTCAGGATGACAAAATATCGAAATCGTTTGGTTATCCGACGCTCTCTTTGTAAACCGCTTCAATCGCGTCGAAGCGTTCTTCCATCAACTGCGGGTTCGGGATGGAAAGAGCCAGCCGGAACGATTCCACGGCTCCCTTCTCGTCGCCCGTCCGCAAAAGACAGAGGCCGCGACGGTATGGGGTTACATAATCGTGAGGAGCCGCTTTGATTGTTTCGGCGTACAGGTCGCAAGCCTTATTGTATTTTCCCGTAAAAAAGGCGAGGTCTGCGCTGATCTTTGTCAAGTGCAATGGCGTGGAGCCGCCGGAAGTATCCAGCGATTTTTCCAACGCCGTAAAACAGGCCACAGCCTTCGCGGTTTCGCCTTCATCGAGGTAATGACGGGTCAAAGACTCCAGAGCCTCCACGCATTCGGGGTCAATCCGCAAGGCTTCTTCAAAACGTCCAGCGGCTTCCCCGCGCCGTCTCATCGCCCATAACCGGTCGCCTTCGGCGATAAGGCGGTAAACGGCGCGTTTTTTGCCGTCCATCGCATGGGTGACGAGGTTTAACGAATGCGACAACAGGTAGCCGATTACGGCGGCCAGATCGTCGAGCCTGTCGAGGATGAAACCGAACGGGCCGCCAAGCGTCTCTTCTTTTTCGACAACCCCACGGTCGCCGGGGCGCAATTGGATCATCCGCCGTTCCACCTCGGCCAATGCGTAGGCGCGAGCTGTCAGGATTGCGTTTTTAGCGCATACCCGCAAATCATGGATATTCAACAGCCCCTGATCTGAACGCGAACGCGAAAGAAGGATAAGCGTTTTAAGCGACGGGTCGCTCGGCCTCGCTGAAAGGCCGTCCATCGCAAATTCAACTGCGTCTTCATACTCTCCGGCTCCGTATGACAAAACCGAGGCCGTCACCATCGCCGCCGCGTTTTTCGGGTATAGCCGTTTAAGGATGGCGCGATCTTCTTTTTCGCCGGAGAGAAGGGCTTTTTGTATGAAAAGGCGCGGGTCTATCCCGTCGCCGCAGGCTTTTTTAAGCGATTCGACCGCTGTCTCCATCCGCCCGGCTTTGGCGAGGCGCGAAACGGCGCGCAGGGTAAAGGCGGATTTGATGGTCATCTCTCCTCGCATGAAAGCCGTTTAAGGCGGAAGCCTTGCGCCTTTACGGAATCGTCACAGGAAAAGGTGGTTCTTAAGCTCCTCGCTGGCGTGGCGGACCTTCTTGCAAAGGATGGCGCAAAGGTTCCGCATGAACACATGCCCGAACAACGGGTCGGATTTGAGTATCTGGTTGAGCCTGGATTCTGGAAGCCTCAACACTTTCACGCTGTCCATGGCCACCACGGTGGCCGATCTGCGAAGCCCGTCTATGAACGAAAGTTCCCCGGCGATCCCCCGGAAAAACAGTATCTCCAGGTTTGCCGGTTTTTCACCCGGCGCGGCCGAATCCAACCCCATCGCCGGAGGTTTCATTTTGAAGGATACAAGGCCTTCATGGATGACGAAAATGTCGCGGCTCTGCTCGTCCTCGTCCATCAGGACGGAGCCTTCAGGATAGGAACCCAGATCGGCGATGGATGCTAGTTTCTCCACCTGTTCGGCAGTCATATCCACCGCCAATCCGCATTCCAAAAGGATGCCGGCCTTATCCATCAGGCGCCCTCCACTTTATTTAGCCGCAGGCGCGGAGCATAGGCTCCGCAAAACGCCAGCCGATTTAGTCGTCCCTGTCCTCGTCGCTGGAATGGAACGGATTTTCATTCGCGTCCTCTTCCTGCTTGGGAGCCTCCACCACTTCCGGGCGGACGCTGACTTTCACCTTGGCGGTGATGCGCGGCTGGAGACGCACAACCACTTCGCTATCGCCGGCCTGCTTTATGTGATGATCCATCTCGATCTTCTTTTTGTCCACGTCAAAGCCGCGCTCCTTGAGGGCCGCTTCCACGTCGGCGTTCGTGACGGAGCCGAAAAGCTTCCCGTCTTCGCCGGCCTTGCGAGTGAACACCAGAGGCTCGAGAGCCTCCATCGCAGTCTTGACGGTCTCCGCGTCCGCGAGGGAGCGGGCTATCTTCCTGGCCCTCTGCGTCTGGTTCGTCGTGAACGTGCGCACGTTGCCCGGTGTGGCGGTCATCGCAAGCTTTCTCGGTATGAGATAGTTGCGGGCGTATCCCGGCGCGACGTTGACTTCCTGGCCTGGTTCGCCAAGCGTCTTTATGAACTCTGTGAGTATGACTTTCATTCCAATATCTCCTGGAAAATTACGGGTTCTTGTCTTTTCTGAAATCCACCCACACCTCCATCAAGCCCAACCCGCTGGTGAGAAGCATGAAGAATGGGTGCGAGAATATCACAAAATACCCCACCGTCCTCAAGACAACGCTCGCGCTGTTCCTGAAAAACCAGTGATGTATTATAGCCACGCCCTGTATCATGAACAGGGCCATCGTTATCAGCAATGCGTTGATCGAGACGAAACCTGACGAGCCTTCGCCTGCGAACAATATCCCGAAACCGGGAACAACAACGCCCCAGACCATCCAGTCCGGGGTCTTCCACTCCGACAGCTTGTGGCTTTCAATCGCCCCGACCACGCCTGTCTTAAGCGATATGATCCGCGTGATGACGATGTTGATCACCGCTATCATCAGAAGGCTGATGAGGACAAGCGACGGAAACACGCCGCCGAGCAGGGAGCCTAGTTGCGCCCTGTTCGCCTCAAGCCAGTCGGCCACCGCCGGATCGGAGTTTATGTTCCTGTTGGACTCGATCAGCGACGCTATGAGGGAATCTCCCCAGCCTGCGCCAAGCTCGAACGTCCCTTTCCCCTCCGCCACCGGCGAAGCCAGATACAGAAGCGATCCTGCGATAAACGCGGGAATCACCATCGCCGCCAGCGTTTTCTCCAACGAAAAAAGGCGTTCCCTCGACACAGCCAGCGCCCCGGCGATCATGCCGCAAAACGAAAGATAGACAAACGCCTGCCCCGCACCAGCCGTCACGAAAACGACGATTGAGGAAAGAGCCGCAATCGCGGCCCCGCCCTTTATCCCAATCAGCGCGAAGGCGAAATACAAGGGCGTCGGCGCAAGGGCGCCCAAGACCGGCGCAAAGGCGGAGGCCAAAAAGAACCCCGCCGAAGCGAGGGCGCAGATCGCCGCCGGAACGGCGGAACCGCCGCCCCAACCCGCCGCAGACGCCGTCATGTTTTTCAAACGAAGCTGTACGGGAACAACGCCATGTTGCGGGCGCGTTTTATGGCGGTCGTCACCTTGCGCTGATGCGTGGCGCAGTTGCCGGATATCCTGCTCGGTATTATCTTGCCGCGATCCGTCAACAGGTTCTTAAGGGTTTTGACGTCCTTGTAGTCGACGTTTTCTATCTTGTCGGCGCAGAACCTGCACACCTTCTTCTGGAAGAAAGTCCGCTTGCCGCCGGTGGATGGTTTCTTTGGTCTCATTATCTAAAAGCTCCTGTCTTTTTTTATTCGCGTTAATAGCCGTTCGTCCTAGAACGGCACGTCGTCGTTTTGCGAAGCCTCGGCCGGGCCTGAGTTTGCGCCCCTGCCCTCCGCCTTGCCGGAATCGTCCTGGCCGCCTTTGCCCCCAAGGAAGACAACCTTCTCTGCCACAACTTCGATCTTGCTACGCTTCTGCCCCTCTTCCGTCTCCCAGGTGGAGTACTGAAGGCGGCCATCCACGCAAACCGACCGGCCTTTGGCAAGGTATTCCGAGCAGTTTTCGCCCTGTTTGCCCCAGACCACTATGTCAATGAAGTTGACCTTCTCCTTCCACTCGTCGCCCTGTTTGAACTTGTCGTTTACCGCAAGCCCGAACTTGGCGATGGCGAGGCCGGATGGAGTATAGCGAAGCTCCGGGTCCCGGGTGAGGTTGCCGATGAGGATTACTTTATTGAGGCTCGCCATTTGCCGCAACCTCGATATCGTCCCCTTCGGCGCCGGATAGCACGGGGGCGGGGCCATACATGCGGCCCGCTCCGCCGTCGAATATCACGGTCATCGCCTTGAGCGTAGCTTCGCTAAGCTCGAAACGGCGGGTGAGTTTGCCTATCAGCTGGGAATCCGAAGTGTGGCGGATTAGCGCGTAGTAACCGTAGCGGTGCTTTTTAATGGAAAAGCCCAGCCGCTTCTTCCCCCATTTTTCTTCCAGTGTGATGGAACCGCCATCGCCGGTTATCATGTCGCGGACGGCGGCGATCTCTTTTTCGATAGAGTCGTCCGTCAGGTCTGGCCGGATGATAAAAAGGGTCTCGTAGTCTCTGATCATTAACACTCTCCTTGCGGGTTAAACTTCCAAAAAATAATAGCTCCGTCCGAATCTACGGCGGAGCAAGGAGAAAAGAGTTTTTTACCATAATCGGACGGTTAAATCAACACTTATTGAAAACCGGAGATTCCCCGTTTTTTGCTTTTCCACCTGAAAAATGAAGAAAGAACTGATTTGTCAGTCAGATGAAAGGTGTGGCGAAAGAATTACGGGGAAACTCCTGAATATTCAATTCTACTTTGATCTTTCAGCCGAGAGCTTGTCCTGATGAGCGTTA
>JADGAO010000083.1:0-6956 GCA_015231995.1 Nitrospinota bacterium
ATGCGAAATAATCAGAGAATATCTCCAATGCGCTATCAGGATATTTTCCTTATATTTCTCAGTCCCAAAACACATAAGCCGACGATAACAATTTTAAAAATATAATAATCATGAGGATTCAGAAAGTTTACCGCCATAGGGGTCCTAGAGCCAATGACGACATGTGTGATAATGCCGATGGGCAGGGTTAAATATAACCAATTCACTTTGGGTATTTCCAAGCCTGTCTTTCTAAACAGCCTTGACAATAAAGGGGCCAGTAAATACATTCCCAGAAACGAGACCGTTAAGTCAAATATAGCGTATTCGCCGATACGGAACTGTCTTAGGTGATTTATAGCATCCATGGATTTCCTATTATAAAACCCGAATATGAAAAATTATCCATCCTCAATTTCCAGTCACCGGAACAACCTTTGCGGAGAATGTTTGAAACCCATCATATTAAAGAATAAGCGCGTTTTTCATACTATGCCAGCATGATAAAAATATAATTCCTTCCCCGAAGCGGCAATTATAAACTCGCGTCCGGGATGGCTAAAAACGCCTTGAGCAACCAGTGAGCAATCAGTCAGAGGTCAGCCAGTGGAAACCCATATGCTCCAGCGGCGAAATCCCGAGGTATCTAACATTCATACCAGACATCGGCAAGTGTGACATGGCAGATTGCCTGTCGAAAAGCTCGAACCTGAAACCGTATAACAGGCTCTGCCGTAAAAAGGACGCGCAGACCGGACCAGGAGCGGCGTCGGTCACTTCTATATGCGCAATACTTGATCCCGCATGGTTAAACACCTTCAGCATTTTGAGGCCTGTCGCCAAAGTCGACTTGGAGACGCAAAACTCTATCGTGTCGCCGTCCCTGTATGTCTTTTCCATTTTAAGATTGTCTCCGCCGAAAGACATTATCTCCACGGCGTGGGCTTGCGCAGTCTCGCAATTCCAAACAATCCCTGCAACGGCGGCGAGCGACACAAAGAATATTTTAGCCACAATTCTCGATATCTCGATCATCGTTACTTGCGGGTTGCAACGCAATAAATGTTGCACTCCTGTTTTCATATCCACTTTTATTTCCTTGCTAAATCAATATTTAATACTCAAGCATAATGTGCGCCAAAGCTGTTGCAGACTGGTAATATTTCCTATAATGCTGATAAGAGCGGTGTTCGAACTGGAACTTACCCTGGTAGAGATGACGCGAAATGATGACTCTAAATGGCCGCATACTGACATATCAGGGGCCTCCTGATATATAAGACAATTTATCCCAGATTTCCCATTAGGACTCGATTCCTAATGGAAACCAATTGAGGGGTTTTTCAGCGGTTCTGGTTTTAATGCAGTAGTTCATTCGGCTATGTTAAAATACTTATGTATGAACGAAACTGATCGAAAAACACTGCTTATTGTTGACGATGCGTCTGAGAACATAGAAGTTCTCGACGGCCTGCTGTCTGAGAAGTATCGTATTCGCATCGCCCTTGATGGCCCGAAGGCCCTTTCAATCGCCCGCTCTGACAATCCCCCTGACCTGATCCTGCTTGATATCATGATGCCGGAAATGGACGGTTACGAGGTTATCCGCCACCTTAAGGATAACGAGATATCCCAAGATATCCCCGTGATTTTCATAACAACCCTAAGCGACGTTGTCGACGAAACCCGTGGCTTATTGCATGGCGCTGTTGATTACATAACTAAACCGTTCAACCCAGCCATCGTCAAGGCGCGGGTGGCAACCCACCTGGCTCTGGCCGAATCCCGGATGACGCTAGTCCGGCAGAGCGCGGAGCTCGCGCGGAAAAATGAGGAATTAATCCAGGCCGCCGTGCTTAAGGAAGATATCGAAAGGATCAACCGGCACGACCTGAAAACTCCTATCGGGAGCGTCATCGCCCTGCCAGATTTTTTGCTCAAGGACGATAACCTCTCCGACGAACAGCGAGAGACCCTTGAAACAATTCGGGGCGCCGGTTATCAGATGCTCAATATGGTCAACTCCACCCTGGATATGTACAAAATGGAGCAGGGAACCTATAAACCGCATATCACTTCTGTGGACGTGGTTCGCCTTTGCCGCACCATCACCACGGAGTTGCAGGAGTTGGCGGCGGCATACTCCGTTTTTTTCGTCATTTCGATGGAAGGCAAACCAGTACCGGCTGAC
This sequence comes from Nitrospinota bacterium, assembly GCA_015231995.1. GTDB lineage: Bacteria > Nitrospinota_A > UBA7883 > UBA7883 > JACRLM01 > JADGAO01. The sequence continues at coordinate 2,171 of JADGAO010000083.1, forward strand.
GCAAAGTTTTCCGTAGCGGCGGAAGAGACCCTGCTTTATTCGATGCTGGCAAACCTGGTCAAGAATGCGGTGGAAGCTTCTCCTCCTGGCAAGCAAGTGCTTATCGAGTTTCGCGCCGATGAGCAGGCCATCATCTTAATACACAGCAAATCGACGATTCCCAAAGAAATACGCGAGACCTTTTTCGACAAATATGTGACATACGGAAAGGAAGAGGGGTCTGGTTTGGGAACCTATTCAGCTAAGCTTATCGCCACCACGCTTAACGGCTCCATCCGTTATGAGACATCCGAAACGCACGGCACAGTTCTTATAGTCTCGCTCCCATGGCCCAAAGCGGCTCCCAAACCGATAAGCCAGCCTAAAAATGTCGACATTAAGAAGCTATCCTTCCTCATCGCCGACGATATGCCGAATATCAGAATGATTGCGAAGCGGACCTTGCAACAGGCTGGCGTAACGATGATAATCGGCGTATCGGACGGATTTCGGGCCATCGAGGAGCTAAAGAAACAGAAATTCGATTGCGTCATTTCCGATTGGAATATGCCAAACATCAATGGGCTTAACCTGCTCAAGTGGGTGCGCAACGAATCGAACCAGAGGGATATTCCCTTCCTGATGCTGACGGCGGAACGGACGGAAGACCAGGTTTTAGCGGCGGCTCAAAGCGGAGTCAGCGGTTATATAGTAAAACCATTCACCCCGCAGATGCTTAGCGAAAAGTTGAAAGCTGTTTTACACTGTTGACCCTTGATCCCTGGAAGGCTCCGCGTACTTTCCCATTATTTCCAGTATATCCGGCAGGATATTCTCGAAAGCCATAATGATATCCGGATCGAAATGCGCTCCAGCCTCTTTCTTGATAAACACCATAGCCTCTTCGACGGACCATTCTTTTTTGTAGGGACGTTCCGAAGTCAGGGCGTCAAAGACATCAGCCACCGCCACGATTCTTCCAATAATGGGTATATCTTTTCCTTTGAGACCTTTTGGGTAACCTGAGCCGTTCCATTTTTCGTGATGGGTAAGGGCAATGGTGGCGGCCCATTCGAGTAGCTCTGAGTTTTCATGGTCGCCGATAATTTCGACTCCCCAAGCTGGATGCTGTTGCATTAGTTTCCATTCTTCCACGTTCAGCTTGCCCGGCTTTAGAAGGATATTGTCGGGGATTCCTATTTTCCCAAGGTCGTGCATCGGAGCCGCGTTGAGCATTCTATCCGCCTCTTCCTCCGTCATCCCAATCTTGATCGCCAGCATCCGGGAGTAGTGACTCATCCTTATCACATGCAGGCCTGTTTCGTTGTCCTTGAACTCCGCCGCCCTCCCAAGCCGCTGGATAATGGCGAGCCGTGTCCGGTTCAGTTCGGCGGTTCGTTCCACGACCTTCATCTCAAGTTCGCGGTTCTGGTCATAGAGGGCAAGATGGGTGCGAACACGCCGCTTTACGATGGGTGGCGAGAACGGCTTGACGATGTAATCAACCGCGCCGAGGTCAAGTCCCTTCGCTTCGTCCACTTCGGCGACCCTGCCGGTCAAGAAGATGACCGGGATCTTTTTGGCCCGTTCATCGGCCTTGAGGCGGGAGATCACTTCGTAACCATCCATTTCCGGCATCATTATATCAAGAAGAATCAGGTCTGGGGGGGTGTCGGAAAAAGCGATCTTGAGAGCCCGCTCCCCGGACGGCGACGCCTTGACCTTGTATTCTTCCCCAAGTAGCCCCACGAGAATGTCGAGGTTTTCAGGAGTGTCATCCACCGCAAGGATAGTCTGCTTTTTCATTTTGTTCATTACTGTCATCCTTTTAAGTTTTGGCTCAGGAACGGATCAATGGTTACGCAATCTTTTCCGATGCGATCCAACAGAGCTCCTGCGTCAAATAACTTGAGCGAGTGATCGCTTGCGTCAAGCCCCAGGATGGGCAGGTCGGGCCGCTTTCCGGTCATCGGCCATCATCTTCCAACGGCAGATGCAACTCCTCAGTCAGCCTTTGGAGCGCTTCGAGAGCCGCCTCAAACTTGTAATTGTCCATTTCCTTGCCGATGGCGCTTATTTGCTTGGCGCCTCGGTTTCCGATGCCGCTACGGATATGATCAAGAACCTGCCTGGCTCTTGTATCGTCATCTTCGAGAAGCGCCTTCATTTCCAGCAATAACTTCCCCAGTTCACCGTCGCTTAACACGCCCCCTTTATATTGGGGCGCGGAATGTTCCGCTTCGGACGCCAAAGGCGCAAGAACAGCCATTGTTTCGGACAAGACTGCGGCGCAATGGTCGAGAATGGCGGGGAGCGCCTCCGTATCGTTTTTTAAGACAGCGGCGTCAAGCTCGGCGGCCACCCTATGCAACTCATGGGCTCCTATGTTGCCGGCCACCCCCTTGAAGGTGTGCGACGCCAAATGCGCCTTCTCCAGGTTTCCGGCGTTGAGGTCAGCGCGTATATTCTCAATAGCGTCACCATAACGATGATAAAATTTTACCAGCAATGAGCGATACAGAGAGCCTCTACCACCCACGCGAGCCACTCCAATCACAGTGTCGAAACCGGGAAGGGATGGAATGATTACGTCGTCCTTCATTTGTCCGGTTTTTTTAAAAGACACACCGAGGCCGGGCCGATCGATGATCCAGCGATTGAGCGTCCTGAAGAGTTCATCCGGGTCTATCGGTTTACTCACATGGTCATTCATACCAGATGCGATGCACTTCTCGCGGTCGCCCGCCATGGCATTGGCAGTCATGGCGACGATCGGAAGGTTCTTGTAGCCTTCCATCTTTCTGATCGCCCGTGTAGCCGCATACCCATCCATGACCGGCATCTGCACGTCCATGAGAACAATGTCGAAAGAGCGGGATATTTTATCCACAGCCTCCTGCCCGTTCCCTACTACGGTGACATCAAAACCGGCTTCTTCCATTAGGCCCATCGCCACCTCCTGATTTAGCTCGTTGTCTTCCACAAGCAGGATACGGGCGCCCGAAATCCGGTTCATAAAGGCGATTGGGTTTACGGCGCTTATCGAGCTCCGGTGCGACTCATATCCGTAAATGTTCATTATGGTGTCGAAAAGAAGAGAAGGATTGGCCGGTTTGAGCAAAAACTTATCAATGCCGACCTGCTTGGCCTGTTTAACGATCTCGTCCTGTCCATGAGCGGTGAGCATGATGGACTTGGGGATTTGAGATAATATTTCATTTGAGATGATGCGGCGAATCGTCTCGATACCATCCAGCCCCGGCATCATCCAATCAATTATTATCAAGTCGTATGGAGTCTTGAGGGCGTCGGCCTGTTCCACCATCACAATAGCCTGTTCTCCCGAATACGCGGTCTCGACATTGAAGGTCATAGCGTTCAGCATCGACACCAGCGATTCACACATGAACTCGTTATCGTCAACCACAAGAATTTTCTTGTGACGCAGATCGGGTTCCGGCAGAAGCTGGCGGTCTTTGTCTTCTCCATATCGGCCGAATGTGGCGGTAAAGATAAATTTGCTTCCCATAGATGGAACCGACTCTACCCAAATACGCCCTCCCATCAACTCGGTCAGTTTTTTGCTAATGACCAGCCCCAAGCCGGTGCCGCCATACTTCCGGGTTGTAGTTCCGTCTGCCTGGCTGAATGATTGGAATATTTTGCCGATCTGCTCTTCGGTTAGCCCAATGCCGGAATCCGAAACAGTAAATCGGAGTGTCACGCTATCATTAGTGAACTGACCCTCATTGGCTATTTTTATGACGACCTGTCCGTGCTCAGTGAACTTGACGCCGTTACTAGTCAGGTTAAGGAGAATCTGCCCCAGGCGAAGCGGATCGCCTACAAGCCCTGATGGAACATCGGATTCCACGATGAATATCAATTCAAGGCCCTTCTCGTGCGCCTTAAATGAAACCATATTGGAAAGATTATCGAGCACTTCTCCAAGCTGAAAATTGATTTTCTCGATTTGGAGTTTGCCCGCCTCGACTTTGGAGAAGTCGAGAATATCGTTGATGATGGCCAGCAGGTTACTGGCGGCGCTGTGAACCTTTTGTATGTAGTTCTGTTGCTTGCTGTCAAGCCCGGTGCGGAGCGCCAGGTTGCTCATCCCGATGATCGCGTTCATCGGCGTGCGGATCTCATGGCTCATGTTGGAAAGAAAATCCGATTTGGATTGGCTGGCTTTTTCCGCCACAGACATGGCGATCTCCAGTTCGACGTTCTTGTCCTGCAACACCTGATTCAGACGCTTGCGTTCGGTAACATCACGCGCGGCGGCGAACACGCCTTGCAGTTTCCGATCCCGGTCGTAAAAAGTGGTCGCATTGTAAGAGACTACCGTTTCCTTGCCGTCCCTTGCGCGCGCAGTGAGTTCGTAATCGGCGACCTTCTTTTCACTCAGCACCAGCTTGATACCCGCCTCGGCCCGCTCTGGATCGGTGAAGTAGCTCTTGAACGGCGCGCCGATCAGCTCGTCATGCGTACAACCTGTAAGCGCCTCCATCTGTTTGTTGACATCGGTAATAATGCCTGAAGGATCGGTTGTCATTATCGCATCGATGTTGGATTCAATTAGAGATCGTGTGTAAAACTGCTGATCGCGCAGGCGCTGATCAAGTTTCTTTTTCTCCTCTTCGACCTGCTTGCGGGCGGTGTTGTCGGTGCCTATCAGCAGATAACCGATAATAGAGTCTTGATCGTCGCGCAACGCAGTGACAGACACAACTGCTGGGAAACGGCTACCGTCTTTGCGGATATAGGTCAGCTCATATATATCCTCGATCCCACGCGAGGCTTTGAA
>JADGAO010000083.1:7054-12350 GCA_015231995.1 Nitrospinota bacterium
TTGCGGATATAGGTCAGCTCATATATATCCTCGATCCCACGCGAGGCTTTGAACACAAGGGCCTCAAAACCAGGAGTGATCGTGGTGTCAAGTTCGGCGCTTAACGCTTTGGCGCGAGCTATGACTTCCTGAGGGTCGGAAATATCGGCGGGGGTGTTTTTGTTCATCACGTCGGCGGCGGTGTAGCCAAGCATACGCTCGGCCCCGACGTTGAATATTTGAATCACGCCTTTAGCGTCGGTGGCGATACTCGAAAAGTTGGCGCTGTTGAAAATGGCGCTCTGCAGGGCCCCAGCTTTAAGTAAAGCCTCTTCTGCCTGTTTGCGGGCGGTAATGTCCATCAGCCAGCCGAGAATACCGTCTTCCCCCTTAAATTTAATCTGGATATAAGTGACCAGCATTTCCCTGACCTGACGCTCTTTATCCAACATCTGTATCTCATAGTTTTCTACTATGCCATCGCGCTTCAAGAGTTCAATAGGAGCTTGCCGATCTTGAGGATTAGCGTAAATTTGAGGCGTATGCTCGCCAACTTTGCCGCCAAAAGTTTTTATGAATTTAGGGTTAGTAAAGCGAACTATGCCATCGTTGCCTGAAAAGACAATGCTAACCGGACTGGTATCGAGGATGCCGCGTAGCATCTCTTCGTTCTCACGACTGGCCAGTTCCTGTTCTCTGTTATGCCGATAAACAGCCTGTATTGTCGCAACGCCTCTGGCTATATCGCCGATCTCGTTTTTTAGATTCTGGTAAGAAATAACTTCGTCCAATTGTCCTTCTGATAATTTAACGATACTGCCACGTATGTATATTAATGGCCTAATGATTGAACGGATAAACAGAAATACGGCAAGGATAAAAAAAAGCGCGCACCCCGAAAGATAATATACAGTTTTGCGGAGTTCAGCATGATAGGCGTCCTGAACGTCCCTGTTATTTTGTAACGCAATACCAGAAGCCGCGCTGGAAATTTGGTCCAATATTTTCATTAATTGTGGAGAGGGGTTCCCCGGATAGTCGTCTCCTGTTCTCTTCCAGATATCGTCCAGATTCCAGGTTTTTAGAAGTTCTATATTTTTGGTGTTATAAGCTATTACGTTAAGATACTGCGCTTCAGCGTCTGAAACCAACCGCTGATCTCCCTCAAATAATTTACGAAGGGTTCTAACATGATTCAAGAATTCAGTGTGGCGCTTGTCAATGATTGCTATTTCAGCGGCTCGCATATTCGGATTCTCTTCGTGGATGATTTCCACTAGGGCACGGCTCATATAGAGCGAAATGTATTTCATATCTTTGATGGTATTCATCGTGATATGAGAATCTTCATAGAACTTTTGACTTAGCTCTGCAAGCCTGCCAAGTTGCATAAATGTCAAAAGGCCAAGAATGGAGGCGCAGACAATGGCTCCGGCGACATAGCCTGCCATGCGATGGGATATCGTCAAGGAGTCAATATAGGCATGAGCTTTTTTCATTTTTGTTTTATCGGTAATTTGGTTATGTCTGCTGTAGGATTATTTTACCGGCCTCCAATCATTCGCCAACTTTAACGCCTCGACTATCTGCGCCGGGGTCATCTTGGAGGCGACCATGTCCCGGTTGCGAAGGGCTTCGTCACGCACGTCTTGGTCCATTGCGCGCGCCGCCGCTAAATTGCACCACTTATAGCCTTCCACATAATCCTGGGGGACGCTGTAGCCTTCATTGTAAATTACGCCCAGAATACACTGGGCGTTCGCATAACCTCGATCCGCTGACTTCATGAGCCATTTCACGGCTTTTGCCGAATTCTGTGGCACGCCTTTGCCTTCAGCGTACATGTTGCCAAGAATACACTGGGCGTTAGAATCCCCTTGTTCCGCAGATTTTTGAAACCACTTAAAAGCTTCTGCGTAATCCTTTGGGACGCCTTCGCCTTTGTTGTACATATTGCCGAGCGCCAATTGCGCCAGAACATCCCCCTGCTCCGCCAGTTCCTGCGTCTGTTGAAAATTTATATTTAAAGACTTGGTTTTGAATCGATCATCCAATTGACCGGCAAATTCAGGCAGGACAAAAGGTAATTGCTTCGGCTTCCACTCCCGCGCCAGTTTCTTCGCCTCCGCAATTTGCGCAGATGTCATTTTGGCGGCTATCTGCTCTCGATATTCAGCGGCATTGCCACTGACTTCATTGTCAGCCGAGCGCGCGCCAAGATTTGCCCATTTGTGGGCCTCGACATAATCCTGTGGCACGCCTTGGCCTTCGCCTTGCATGTAGCCAATGTTGTACTGCGCATCCGCGTCCCCCTGATCCGCAGACTTTTGAAACCACTTAGCGGCTTCGGCGTCATCCTGTGGCACGCCTTGGCCTTCACGGTACATGTAGGCTATGTTAAGTTGAGCTTCAGCATTCCCCTGTTCCGCCAGCGGACTTAAAAGTTTTAGAGCTATTTGATACTCTCCAAGTTCACGCGCCTTAACTCCATCTTTCAACTGCCCATCAAATGCCGACATGGCAAGTGAAAATTCCTTCGGCTCCCACTCACGCGCAAGTTTATCCGCTTCCGCAATCTGCTCGGACGTCATTTTGGCGGCGATTTGTTTTAGGCATTCAGCGGCCTTGGCACTGACTTCGTTGTCGAGCGAACGTGTGGCAATACTAAACCATTTGTGCGCTTCGACATGGTTGTGCGGGATGCCTTTGGCTTTGTCATACATTAATCCTAATTCATACTGGGCAAGGGAATCTCCCTGTTCCGCCAGTAACAATAATGTTTTCATGATTTACCTCCTTGGTAACGTGAGTTCCAAAAAATAGCCTGTCTTTCATCATTAGTCGCAACCCGCCGGCGCACTGGGGTGACCCGGCGCTGAAACGGTATTGCTAAGGAATGTAAACGCGCCAGCCCCGCTAGCCCCTGACAGCAACCTGCCGCAAGACGTCGCGCCGGTTCCCATGGAAATTGACGCGGAGGCCAGTATGTTTCCATAGAAGTCCGTGCCATTGCCAAGAGTGGCCGAACTGCCCACATGCCACCAGACGTTGGACGCCTTGGCGCCGTTCTGCAAGGTGATCGTGGCGTTGGCCGCCGTGATGAGCGTAGACGCAGGAGCCTGGAAGATGAAGGTGGCGTTGGGGTCGCCACCGCCATCAAGGATAAGGTTCCCCGTTATGCCAATTGATGGGGAGCCTGTGTATATACCAGGGGGAAGAGTGAAGTTGCCAGCGCAACCTATAAGCGCTCCTGCGCCGCCGCCGCTTCCGATAGTGGCGCATCCAAGAACTGTTCCACCTGGTGAACCAGCCACAGAGAGCTCGTTCCACCTAGTGTTCACTGCGGCCATGACAGTGGCCGCGGTGCCATCGGCCGGAGCGGCTGATGTAACTACCAGGTCTCCAACAGCGTGCGTTGGAGCAAACCCACCGCAGGCTCCAAAATTGTTGGTGGCTCCAACGTTTACCGCATTGCACGTTTGGGTTGGATGCAACACCGCGTCGCCGTTGATATGGGTGGCTCCAGCGTTGGTTATTCCGCCAGCCGACGCAATCGCGTATGGGTCAATAATTCCAGGGACTACTGGCGGCGGCGGCGCGGCTTGCGTGGTAAAGTTCCATACATAGGGCGCGGCCATCGGATTATTCGCCAGATCTTCGGCCCCTGTTGTAATCGTGGCGGTATAGGTGGAGCTGTATGCAAGATCGAGCGTTGGCGTAAACACCACATTTGCGCCAGCAGGAAGCACAGAGCCTCCCACAGCCACCAAACCTTGTTTCAAGGTGTAGGTCAACGTTGTGAGCGATAAAGGCGCCATCGCCTCGCTGAATGTCGCGTCGACTGTCGTGTTTATCGCAACACCCGTCGCGCCATCAAGAGGAGACGTCAGAATCACGGTGGGCGGAATAATGTCTACAATGGCCCCGGTGGTAAAGGTCCATACATAGGGCAAGGCCATCGGATTATTCGCCAGATCTTCGGCCCCGGTTGTAATCGTGGCTGTATAGGTGGTGTTGCCGGCAAGAGCGGCCGATGGCGTAAACACAGCATTTGCGCCAACGGGAAGCACAGAGCCTCCCACAGAGACCAACCCTTGTTTTAAGGTGAAGGTCAACGCTGTGAGCGATAAAGGCGCCATCGCCTCACTGAATGTCGCGCTGATCGCCGTGTTGGTTGAGACGCCCGCGGCGGCATTGGCGGGAACGGTGAGAGTTACCGTCGGAGGAGTAATGTCAGGGGCGACGCCAGTGGTGAAAATCCATACATAACTACCCGCAAGCGCATTACCGGCTAAATCCTTAGCCCCCGTTGTAATCGTGGCGGTATAGGTGGTGTTTCCAGCAAGAGCGGCCGATGGTGTAAACACCACGGTTGCGCCAACGGGAAGCACAGAGCCTCCCACAGGATTCAACCCTTGTTTTAAAGTGAAGGTCAACGCTGTGAGCGATAAAGGCACCATCGCCTCACTGAATGTCGCGCTGACCGCCGTGTTGGTTGAGACTCCCGTGGCGGCATTAGCGGGAACGGTGAGAGTCACCGTGGGAGGAGTAATGTCGGGGGCGACGCCAGTGGTAAAACTCCATACATAACTACCCGCAAGCGCATTACCGGCTAAATCCTTAGCCCCTGTTGTAATCGTGGCGGTATAGGTGGTGTTGCCGGCAAGAGCGGCCGATGGCGTAAACACAACAGTTGAGCCAATAGGAAGCACAGAACCTCCCACAGCGACCAACCCTTGTTTCAAGGTGAAGGTCAACGTTGTGAGCGATAAAGGAGCCATCGGCTCGCTGAATGTCGCGCTGATCGCCGTGTTGGTTGAGACGCCCGTGGCGGCATTAGCGGGAACGGTGAGAGTCACCGTTGGAGGAATAATGTCTATAATGGCCCCGGTGGTAAAGCTCCATACATAGGGCGCGGCCAACCTGTTGCCAGACCGGTCTGTGGCCCCGATTGAAATCGTCGCAGTGTAGGTGGTGCTGGCCGTAAGCGGGAGCGTTGGCGTAAAGACAGCGCTCGTCCCCACAGAAACCACAGACCCTGCAATAGGAGTCAGCCCTTGTTTTAGGGTAAAAGACGTCGTGTCCAGCGTCGCGCGGTTCATCGTCTCACTGAAAGTCGCTGTGACTGCCGTGTTGAGAGCCACATCTGCGTCCCCGTTAGCTGGGACCGTTAGCGTCACCGCAGGCCTGGTGGTTTCACTCGAAACCGGGGTAGATGGAGCGCCTGACGTTGTTGTGGGTGCGATGGCAAGTGGAGGATTCTCTGTGGTAAAGGTCCATACATAATCATTTTCCAGAGCTATGCCAGCCAGGCTTT
>JADGAO010000084.1 GCA_015231995.1 Nitrospinota bacterium
TGCTCCATTGCGCCGAGTATGTTCACGCGGCGGCGTGGGAAACATCCGTCACGGTCGAAACTATGAGCCGCGCCCTGGAGTTGATGGCGGTCTTGTCCGAACACTCGCTGGCGGTCTTCAACATGATGGGAGCCGATCCAGCAATTGAAGGCGCCAAACGGGTTTGGCGGTGGATAGAGGCGGAGCGTGGCCGTAGCTTCGCGGCGCGGGACTGTTTCCGGGCGTTACGCGGGACTTTCAGGAAAATGGAGGCGCTTAATCCCGCATTGGCTGTTTTGGTTGAACGGTCTTACATTTTCGCAGTTGACGCTGAAACCAGCGGGCCGGGCCGGAAACCAAGCCCCGTCTATCAGGTGAACTCCAAACTGACGGAGGGCTGGTAATGAGCGGCTGGCGGGACATTCTAAAAGGTGGAGGGTATCCCCACGGAGCCTATGGACAGAATGGACAATATGGACAAAATCCCTTCCAATACCGGCCTTGACCCGGATTCGGTCAAGCCAAAGATGAGTTCTGGCCATTGTGTCCATTCTGTCCATAAGGTGGCTACCCTTACCCTTCCAGTTACTACTCTTCGACTGGCCCCGCGCACGACCCCGGACGTGGCCCGGCAACTGGCGGTGGATAGCGAAGCCCTGTTTATTCACTTTTCGCGTAGGCTCTATATCCGCCTTAACAAGGTCCTACGCCCCGGTTACTTGGCCTGGACGCAATCCCATGAGCCGGAGTTGTGGGCGCGGCGTGAATCCGCAAGGGTTGTGTGGGATGACCCGGCTGTCTACCAAGACTTTAAAGCTTGTAAGGTGAGTTGGGCGAGCTATCGGCGGCTTGTCCATTCTTGGGCGCGGGTGGAGCTTGCCTGTATCCGCCAACATTGCAAAACCGTATGATTTAGTGGACATTTAATTAAAAATCGGATAAAAATGTCCGAAACAGGAGGTCTATATGGAGTTGACACCCAAAAGGCAACGGTTCATCGAAGAGTACCCGGTTGATTTGAATGCGACACAGGCCGCTATCAGGGCCGGGTTTTCGAGGAAAACAGCGGCATCGGCGGGGCAACGCTTGTTGAGAAATGTTGAGATTTCAGAATCAGTCACAGAGCGTCTTTTGAAACTGTCCGCAGAGACCAACAACACCTATGAGCGGCGCGTGGAAGTGGCGGAAGAGTGTCTTCGGCTGGCGCGTGAGCAAGGAGACTACAAGGGTATGCTATCCGCCAATGACCAGCTAATCGAGCTGGGCGGGTATTACCGGAAGAGCGTCGAGGTCAAAGGCGATCTCACCGTCAATGTGCCGATGTCGGAGACGAAGAAGTTCATCGCGTCGGCGTTGGCGAAGATTCGGGACGCGGGAAGAATGGATACAACCAAATAGTTAAACAGAGCGGCGGAATCGGCGCGTCGGGCCGCGCTCCAACAGCCAGGGATGGAGAACGAAGACCTGCATGTCGAGTTGCGGCGGGATGGTAAATACTACGTTTACGCCACGAGCAAGGCCATAGCCAAAGCCCCGGAAGATATCCGGCCTGGAGATATCACAGCGAAAGGCAAACCGTACACGAGCCTTGACCACGCGAACAAGGTTCTGCGGAAAAAAGGATTGACGGATACCCACAGCGTCATCCGTGTCCGGGACGGATGGGTGGGGAGATTGTCGCCCGCGAAACAGGAGGTTTCACATGAAACATCCGCGCGCGCCCTGCTTCCGGCTGAACCGACGGCCACGGAAGACCAGAAACTCGTCATGACGATGTACGAAGACATGGGGAGGGAAACCCCGAAAGAAGACGTTGAATCGCCCATTATGAAAATCCGCAAGAATGGGGGAATTGATCCTCGTGACCCGAACGCCGAAGACCTGCGCGTCTCGTTGGGATGGGAAAAAGGAGGACATGGCGGATTCTTCCGTAAAGGCGGGATGACGTTAGACAAAGCGCGGGAGTTGGTTGATCCTCGACCCGGCGACGAAACGACCCTTCACACTATAAATGATTTTATCGCCCATCTTGAAGATTCCTACTCGCGTGGTGGCGGAAGTGTCGGAGCCGCAAAAGCGTCGTTCACTAAGATGCAGTTGGAAGAAATTGACCATAACTACAATGAGTTTAGTAAACAAGTTGCGGAAGTAAAGGGTGTTCCCGCTGATTCCTTATCTGAAATTGAAGTGGCGAAGGAATGGGATATCTACAAGAAAGACCCTGAGAACTACGGGTTTACGCAAGTCGAAGGTGTCCCGTTCAGCCTGAAACGCGCATCGTCCGAATCGGTGGCGCACATGGCGGAACGGATCAGGACAGCGGCGAAATCGTTCCGTCCGGGCGAATACCCTGAAATGAATATCGCCGGGGACGTGGAGAAAGTGGCCCACGTTCTGGCGCAGATAGAGAAGACGGGCGGGACGGTTGAGGATTATTTGCGGCAGAGGAACATGTTCAGTGAGGAGCTTTCCGGTAAAGAACGGAAGATGCTCGAACTCCACGCCCAGGGGAAACTTGTCTCTCATCTGAACGAACATGTCACGCAGATGAGGGAACTGGCAAACCGACAAAACGAGATGTTGCCGGCGGAAAAATCGGGGCAGGAAACTGGTACTAAAACCCTCCAGAAAAAAAACAGTTTTTACCCCTTGCACGAAAAACATATTCAAGGGTCGCTCGGCATCACGGACGGGCCGCAAACCGATTTGATGTCCTCGAAGTCGGAATCCCGCAAAGGCGTTTCCGCCGAATCCATCCGCGCTGACCTTGCGAACCATCCGCTTAAAGGCGGCGTGGTCATCCTGCAATCGGTTGACGAGATTCCCGATGCCGTAAAAACCGCCGCGAAGACGCAAGGGGCGGCGTTGGACAACATCGAGGGATTCACGCACGGTGGGAAAGCCTACGTCATAGCGGACAACGTGGTGAGCCTTGAACGCGCCCGGCAGGTTCTTATCGGTCACGAGCTTGTTCATCTTGGACAGGACAAGGCGACGGTGAAACGTGCGGTGGAGTTTTTCAAAGGGGCGAAGGACTCGGAATACCGGGGCATGTTGGAAGATGTGGCGCGGGAATACGGGTATGACTTGGGGACAATCCGGGGTTACGCCGACGCGGTGAGGGAAGCCACGGCCCGGTATGCCGAACGCGGGGAGACTGGCCGGTTATGGGACGTGGTGAAGACGGAAGTCCGGTTCGCGTTACGCAAGCTGGGGTTGAAACTCCAATACACCGACGCGGATTTGCGCGGGATCGTCGCCAGCATGATGCGGAACGCCGACGCGAAGATACGGGGCGGGTTGGGCGAACGGGCGATTAAGTTCATGGTGGGGGATTCCTTTAAAGGAGCGGAGGGGCATTTCGGCCCCGTGTTCACGCAGTTCAAGGGGAAACCACAAGAGGCCGTTGACCATCTTCTGAAAGTCCGGGATGGCGAGGCCGTAGGCGCGTTGCATCACCCGGAGATTGGGGATATTGACCTTGTGTGGGGGAAAGAGGGTGATCCAAAGAAAGAGTACGCCGGTGGCTATGGGCTTGCGAAGATTACGAGCAAGCATCCAGAAGTAATAGACAATCTTGGCGAGATTGTTGAGGGGGCGAAAATAGTTGGAAAAACCAAAAACTCAATAGAATTGCAAAACGGAATCTATCGGGCAACTGTCCGGTTGGCTTGGGACGGGCAAAGCAAACGATGGTTAATGACCGCTTTTGAACCGGGAGCAAGGGCGGCCCGCCTTGCAAGAGAGAGTACTTCAGACATTCTCTCCGCTACTGACAACGGGATGAACCTTCCCCCGTCGCAGGGTGAGCCTAAAGATAATATACCTCCATCCGGCGAAGATGGCAAGCCGTTCAGCCTGAAAAAAGACCAGACTGAAACGGAGGCGTTTAAGAGGTGGTTTGGCGATAGCAAGGTTGTGGATGAGAACGGGGAACCTCTGGTGGTTTATCATGCGACGGACAAGTTGTTTACCAAAGTAGATATGAAGAAAGGGGGGCAGGGAACATTTTGGGTCACGTCAAACAAAAGGGCGGCGGAAGCTGGTGAAGTTGGGGCGGCGGGAAGCGGGCGTATCATGGGACTTTATGCCAAAATAGAAAACCCCGCTAGATGGGAAGAATATGAAAATCTTTCCATTGATGAGATTGAAGCGAGGGGACATGATGGCGTTATCCTTGAAAACCCTGACGGCACTTTTGATGCCATTATATTCTCCCCAACCCAAGTAAAGTCCGCCACGGACAACCGTGGGACGTTCGACCCGGAGAACCCCGATATCCGCTTCTCCTTGAAAGACCTGCGGGAGACGGCGGAGGATATCCAGAAGACGTTGAAGACCATCGCCACACCGGTCAAAGGGCGTGAGGGCGACGCGGGCGGGTTCTTGGCGCAGACCCTTGCGTCACCGGAATGGATTGACCATGACGGGATACAGAAGATTGTCCAGCACAACCTTGAACGGGTGGAGACAAAACACGAAATCCATTACGAACTGACCACCGATGATAACGGGGAATCCATCATCGGCAAGCTGGACAGGATGAAGAAAGACAAGAAGACGAAAGTCCAGTATTCCATCTTGTCCGCCGTGACGACCTGGGCGGATGAAAAGAAATGGAACGCCCTGCCCGTGGACAAGATCATGGAACGGACGGAACGGGAGTTGCGCGACCGTGGAGCCAAACCGGAGACTATCGCGCTATGGCGGGAGATGCGGGATTCTTACGACCGCGCACTGTGGCGGATGATTGCGCCGATGATCGAACTGCGGGACGAGATACGGGCGAAGGCCAAAGCGGAAGGGAAACAACCGGTATTCCCGACGTTCGGGCGGGACGGGGAGACAATCAGCCTGGACGAACTGATTAAACAGATGGGGTCGTTACGCGGGTCGTATGCGGCGCGGCAACGTGTGGGTGATTATGAACTTGTCGGGAAAGACAAGAGGTGGAAGAACAGGACGCTTGACCCTAAAAAGCGTGGCATCCGGCATTACATCCGGTCAAAGGGGTATAACATTCAAGGCATGGTAAAACTGGCTACGGGACATTGTTAACTTTCAACCATAGCGCCGCCCCATAATCTGATAAAATCTTCCAATTCGTATCAAGGGGTATTCCAGCTTTTTACGGGGTCATATGCCAAAGCGTGTAAGTAAATCCGGCAATGAGCTTTCTATCGTTGATAACAGCAATGAAGACTGGCAAGTTCCTCGTTCCATGAGTGAATGTCTTCATATTTCCAAGTCCATTAATATAGCCACGGAAAGCTTAACAAAGGCTCCACCAAGGAACGTAACTGCATGAGCCAAGTCGTCATCGAGAACCCGATCATCAACTCACCTTTCGACGAGCCTACCCACCATTTCAGGTTTGCTGACGAGGGTATTACGGATGAGGTAGTTGAGGGGCGTCGAATCAGCTCCTATTTCGTCCCTATCGCCAAACCAAAGAAAAAGGGCGTCAATCAACTTCAATTCGACACAGAGTGGACACAAGACCGTATCGAAGAAAATAAGCTGGTAAACGATATCCGCCGCCGTATAGCCATGTGGCGCGATGGTGGCTATCTAAGTGTGACACCAACCACTGCGCGATTGATAAACTACTGGACTGATCCAAACCGCGAGAAAAAGCTTTTTTTCTGCCAGAACGAAGCCCTCGAAACCGCCATCTACATCACAGAGGTCGCTAAAAAGTTCGGGGATGCCTGGATTGAGAACTCGTTACGAGAGGCGAACGACACATCGAATCCCGGCCTACCACGCACTGCGTTCAAAATGGCCACCGGCTCCGGCAAGACCGTCGTCATGGCTATGCTCATCGCCTGGCATACGCTTAACAAACGCGCCAACCAACAGGACGCTCGTTTCTCCGACACCTTCCTGATTGTCACCCCCGGCATCACCATTCGCGACCGTTTGCGAGTCCTGCTTCCGAACGACCCGGAGAGCTATTACCGCCAGCGCGACATCGTTCCGGCCCAGCTTCAAGACCAGCTTGGTCAGGCCAAAATAATCATCACCAACTACCACTCCTTCCAACTGCGAGAGAAAGTAGCCACAGGTAAGATCACCAAGTCTATTCTCGCCAATGGCAAACCCGGCCTGTTCACAGAAACCCCCGGCCAGATGGTGCGCCGCGTCTGCCGCGAATTAGGCGCCAAGAAAAACATCATCGTTATTAACGATGAGGCTCATCATTGTTATCGCCGCAAACCCGACGCGGAAGACGAGAAGCTCACCGGGGATGATCGCGTCGAAGCCAAGAGCCGTGACGAAGAAGCCCGCATCTGGATTTCCGGTATTGAGGCGGTGAAGGCCAAGATTGGAGTAAAGGCCATCTATGACCTTTCGGCCACGCCGTTCTTCCTACGCGGTTCTGGCTACCCCGAAGGCACGCTCTTCCCCTGGGTGGTATCTGACTTCTCACTGATTGACGCAATCGAGGCAGGAATCGTCAAGGTGCCTCGCGTACCCGTCGCCGATAATTCAATGACCGGGGAGCAACCAACCTACCGCGACTTCCGGCAATGTATCCATGACCACCTACAGAAGAAGAGTCCCAGAACTGACGGAGTCCTTCCCAGAGAACTGGACGGAGCGTTACGCAGTCTCTACGGCAACTACGAAAAATATTACCGTCTATGGGAGCAGAACGCCGAAGCCCGCGCCCGTGGCAACACGCCGCCGGTGTTCATCGTAGTTTGCAACAACACCGATGTCTCCAAGCGCGTCTTTGACTATATTTCCGGCTGGGAAAAACAGATTGACGGGCAGACCATCGTCCAGGCTGGACAACTAGACATCTTCCGCAACGACGACGGCTACGGCGGCTGGCTACACCGCCCCAACACGATTCTGGTGGACAGCCGACAGCTTGAATCCGGCGAATCAATGAGTGACGACTTTAAGAAGATAGCCGCCCGCGAGATTGACGAATTTAAAGCGGAATACCGCATCCGCTTTCCTGGCCGTGACACCGACAACCTCACCGATGAAGACCTGCTTCGCGAAGTGATGAACACCGTCGGCAAGGCTGGCAAACTCGGCGAACACGTCAAATGTGTGGTCAGCGTCTCCATGCTCACCGAAGGCTGGGATGCTAACACAGTCACCCACGTCCTTGGCGTACGAGCCTTCGGTACGCAACTGCTGTGTGAGCAGGTGGTGGGCCGCGCCCTGCGCCGCATGAGTTACGCCGCAAACGAGGAAGGCCATTTCGATCCCGAATACGCCGAGGTGTATGGTGTGCCGTTTTCTTTCATTCCATGTAGTGGCGCAACAGCAGACCCCAAGCCCGGCCCTATGCCAACCCGTGTCCGCGCCTTCGAAAGCCGTATCGCCTGCGAGATCACTTTCCCGCGTCTGCTCGGCTACCGTTACGAGATGGCTGGTGAGCGGCTCACAGCCACATTCACCGACGAATCCAGGTTGGCGCTCTCCACCGCCGACATTCCTACCAAAACCGAGAACGCACCCATCGTTGGCGAATCGAGCATCCTTACCCTTGACGACCTCAAGCGCCGTCGGCCCAACGAAGTTGCCTTCTTGCTTGCCAAGCTCACGCTGGAAAAGTATTTCCGTCAGGATGGCGAATTACGGTCAGACCGACCCAAAGAGCATAAGTTTGACAGCGAGGTAAAGATATGGCTTTTCCCGCAACTGCTTGGTATCGCCAAACGCTGGCTTGCCGAATGTGTCACGCTCAAGGACAACACATTCCCGCAACTGTTACTGCTCATAGAATTCGCGCATGACGCCGCCGACCGCATCTACAAGGCCATCGTCGCCTCGACTGACGGCACAGCCGCGCTTAAGCCCATCCTGCGCCCGTATGACACCATCGGTTCCACCCGTTATGTGGATTTCGACACCACCCGGCCCGTCTTCGCCACTCGTGATGACAAGTGCCATATTTCCCATGTGGTGGCTGATACCGACTCGTGGGAACAGAAGATGGCCGAAGCGCTGGAAGACATGCCAGAGGTTATCCGTTACGTCAAAAACCATAACCTTAGCTTTACCATCCCATACACCCTGAACGGCGAAGAAAAGAACTACATTCCCGACTTCATCGCCTGCCTCGACGACGGCAACGGCTCGGACGACCTCTTGAATCTTATCGTCGAAGTCACCGGCGAGAAGAAGAAAGACAAGGCCGCCAAAGTCGCCACGGCGCGTACACTGTGGGCGCCAGCCATCAACAACCACGGCGGGTTTGGCCGCTGGGCGTTTATTGAAATCGCCGATCCGTGGGACGCAAAGCGGACGATTCGTGGCGCCATTGACGAAATAAGATTAGGGGCAATTGCAGTATGAGCATGGTTCCATCCCCCCTTCCTTTTTCCGATTTTGTCATTTTTGTAGATGAAAGCGGGGATCATAGCTTAACTTCTATTGACGCAGATTACCCTTTGTTCGTGCTAAGCCTGTGCATCGTCAGGAAAACTGATTACTCGACGCTGATTGTTCCACGCTTTGTGGACTTCAAGTTTGAGTTCTTCGGACACGACATGACAATTCTGCACGCCCACGATATCAGGAAACCACGGGGCGACTTTTCCATCTTGCTCAACGCCACGGTTCGCGAGCGGTTTATGACCCGATTGAACGGATTGATCGAATCCGTCCCATTCACAATTATTGCCATCGCCATCCGTAAGTTGGATCTAAAAAGCAAATACGCGACACCTCATAACCCTTACGACCTTGCTCTACGGTTTGGGCTGGAACGGGTGTTTCGTTTCCTATGGGACAACGGCCAGCAGGACAAGATTACCCACATCATCGCGGAGAGTCGCGGACGATCGGAGGATAAAGACCTGGAGCTTCAGTTTCTCCGGGTCTCGCAAAACAAGCTCGATTGGGCGACGGAATTCAGGCTCAACTTTCAACGGATGCCGTTAGAGCTGATAATAGCGGACAAAAAGACCAACTCGATTGGAATGCAACTGGCCGACCTGATAGCGCATCCCATAGGCCGACGATTGCTAAAGCCGGAGCAGGCGAACCGCGCTTATGATGTATTGCAGGACAAATTCTTAAAGAACCAGAAGAGGGAGATAGCGGGATGGGGTTTAAAAACTTTCCCATGAAAAGCGAAAGGCCCCGGTTTTCACCGAGACCTGGCGCCGACCAGACATTTCCAATCCATTTATGATTGTAGATTACCATAGACGTTGCGATTTGCTCAACCCCCGGCTAATCACCGGTTGACCACTTAGGGGAGTAGAGATGGCAAAGCAAAAAAACGAGAATAAGACCAAAGTCGAGTCCATCCGCCACAAGGACAAACGCGCCAATATCCCCACCGAGGAACTGCGCGATTTCGTGGCGGACGAAGAACTGGCCCCAAAAACCATCCTCTACCCACGCGATCCGTCGCTTGACCCGCAGTTGGTCTGGAAGGGGAAGGATGAGCAAGACCGTGAAGACCTCGCCGTCCCCATCGTGCCGATCTACATTCAGGAGAAGATTCACCCACAGGCGATAATTGACGCATTGCCACGCCTCGAAAAAGCGGCCAGCGACCAGCTCAACTTCTACGCCGATTTCAACGGCGGCCCGCACGACTTCGACCAAAAGGTCGAGTTCTACCACCACGAGCAGAACTGGACTAACCGCCTTGTCCTTGGCGACTCCCTGCTTGTGATGACCTCGCTGGCCGAGAAGGAAGGGATGAAGGGCAAGGTGCAGACCATCTACCTCGACCCGCCTTACGGCATCAAGTTTGGCAGTAACTGGCAGGTGAGCACGCGCAAACGCGACGTGAAAGACGGCAAAGCCGAAGACGCCACCCGCCAGCCGGAACAGGTACGCGCTTTTCGTGACACATGGAAACTAGGCATCCATTCCTATCTCGCCTACCTGCGCGACCGGCTGGTGGTAGCCCGCGACCTGCTCACCGAGACGGGCAGTATCTTCGTGCAGATTGGCGATGAGAATGTCCATCTGGTGCGATGCGTGATGGATGAAGTATTTGGGAGTGAGAATTTTGTCGGGCAAATATGCTTCACGAAAACAGGAGCCATGTCATCTAACTTCCTAGGCGGTGTGTACGATGTCGTTCTTTGGTATGCCAAGAATAAAGAAGTTGCGAAGTATCGACAGTTGTATTCGCCCAAAGAAGCTGGGGAGGTAGGTGCGACTGGATACACGCTCTTGGAGTTGCCCGATGGTAGCTGGCGAAACATGACTTCAGCTGAGAGAAGCGGCGAATTACCTTTGCCGCCTGAATCTCGCATTTTTGATGGAACCCCGTTGATAAGCGCTGGTGAGAGTACGGGTGGAACTCCACCTTTTATGTTCAACGGTGGGACTTACTTTGCACCACAAAACGCACATTGGAAGACTACTCTCAATGGCCTCAACAAACTGGCAATGGTTGGCAGAATTGTAGTGATAGGTAAACGGGTCGAGTACAAGCGATTTATAGACGACTTTCCACTTAAGCCTATGGACAATATGTGGCCTGGCATGGGTGAGCGCGGATTTACGGGTAGGCTCACATATGTTGTACAGACCGATCCCAGAGTCATCCAACGTTGTCTCCTCATGACCACCGACCCCGGCGATCTGGTTCTCGACCCGACCTGTGGCAGTGGCACTACGGCCTACGTCGCAGAGCAGTGGGGGCGGCGCTGGATCACCTGCGACACAAGCAGAGTCGCCCTGGCCTTGGCTCGCACGCGCATGATGTCTGCCAAGTATCCATACTTCCTGCTGGCCGACTCGCCCGAAGGGATCAAGAAGGAAACGGAACTCACCGGCAAGATGCCGCCCGAATACAAGACCGAAGGCGACATCCGCAAGGGTTTCGTCTATAAACGTGTGCCGCACGTCACGCTAAAATCCATCGCCAACAACCCGGACATCAAGGAAGGGATGACGCGCCAGCAGATAGATTCTGCCATCGCCAAACACGCCGACACCGAAACGCTTTACGACCAGCCCTACGAAGACAATAAGCGTGTGCGGGTGTGTGGGCCGTTCTCTGTGGAAAGCCTGTCTCCGCATCGCGTGTTATCCACAGCTGATGAAAACATGGACGGCGCTGTGACAGAGCAGGAAGCCCGTAAACATCAAGACTTCGCCACCATGATCCTGGACAACCTGAAAAAGGCGGGCGTTCAGAACACTCGCAAGAACGAACGGCTCACTTTCGACCGGCTCGACATCTACGCCGGGGCATGGTTACACGCGGCGGGGGAATATACCGACGCCGATGGCAAGGCCCGGCGCGTGGCCGTCTCCATCGGGCCGGAGCATGGCACAGTCGGCCCGTCGCAGGTGAAGGAAGCCGCCAAAGAAGCCGTGCAGGGTGTGGGTTTCGACATGCTCATAGTCTGCGGTTTCGCCTTCGACCCTCACGTCGCCGAAGAGGTGAAACGCTATGGCAAGCTGACCGTACTGCCTGCCAAAATGAACCCTGACCTTGCGATGGGCGACGAACTGCTCAAAAAAACCGGCGCTGGCAACCTGTTCATGGTGTTTGGCGAGCCAGACGTGGAGATAACGAAACAGAAGGACGGCCAGATCGTCGTCGAGATCAAAGGCGTGGACGTGTACGACCCGACCACCGGGCAAATTCGTAGCGCCTCCACCGACGACATCGCCTGCTGGTTCATAGACACCGACTACAACGGCGAGAGTTTCTTTGTGCGCCACGCCTATTTTACCGGCGCCGAAGAACCATACGACAAGCTCAAACGGGCGTTACGGGCGGATGTAGACGAAGCGGCGTGGAGCAGTCTCTACAGCACTGTGAGCCGCCCATTCGCCAAACCCGAATCAGGCAAGATCGCCGTGAAAGTCATCAACCACTACGGCGACGAGGTGTTGAAGGTGTTCGAGGCGTGAATATTGTGAGGACACCCAAAAAACGGATATGTTTTAACATGCCGTTATTGGGAGTAAAGCGGGGTGGGGCGCTAAGTCAAATCACGTAGTATGGTTTTTAAAAGCTAGCCGAAAATTAAGGGATATCTCCTCCAACCGCTTACACTGCGCTTACATTGCAAACTCTGCGAATTTCCTAATCGCGCAACGCTTTGTATTTATGGTGCGCCCGGCAGGATTTGAACCTGCGGCCTTCGGAGCCGGAGTCCGACGCTCTATCCCCTGAGCTACGGGCGCAAACAATCAGTAATTCTAGCACACCAGAAGCCCAAGACAGGAAAAACGGTTTTGATGGATGAATTTGTGACGGCACGGCTCCGCTTTTAGTATGGGCTTCGGGGGATTTTCAACTGTTAGCTCGAACCGGAGTATTTAACGCGCATTGGAGGCTTTTGACAT
>JADGAO010000085.1 GCA_015231995.1 Nitrospinota bacterium
TGAATCAACGGCGGTCACCCAGAAAGTATACGAGAATCCGCAGGTTTGGAGTCCTGTGATAGTTTCCGGTGGAGCCGCGCTCGCATACTGCGCAGAGCCGAGGCCAGCGTCAACATAAACGATATATGACGCGGCGCCTGCAACCTCGTTCCATGAGACTGTCATCGAGTGGTCTCCAGGAGTCGCAGTAACGCCGGTCGGCGCAGGCAAACTCGAATTGCTACAGCTATATTGAACAGTTGAATCTAGCCAACCGTCATTACAAATAACAGAACCATCAGAATCCTGACCAGCGGAACAGTTTACCCCGCCATGGTCACTACACGCGCCCTGACCAGAGTCACAGGGGTCGCATATTTGCCCGCCTCCGCTACTGCCGCCACTGCTTCCTCCACCACTACCACCTTGAGTCGGGCGGTTCGGAACGGATCCCCCTTGCGCCTGTGTGTATGTGGGGGAATCCGCGCCCGGTATTCCAGAGGCGTTTCGCGGGCCTCGCAGGAAGTCGTTGGAGGCTCCCTGCAGGCTGGCGATAAGATAGCTTGGGGTGGCGGTGAGGTTGTTGGGCAGAACGCTTCCGTTCCTGCCGACGTCGTCAACCCTTCCGTCCGAAATGTCGTCAACGATATTCTGAATCAACGAAAGCGTCAGCAAGGGCGGCAGGCCCTCGCCTTTGGTCATCTGCGAAAGCGCGGCGAGGACAAGGCCGTATTCGGTCTCCGGGTTTCCCCTTCTCATTGCGGTGTTACGGCTGGTGAGGTCTGCTGGTTCGACCCTGGTTATGTCAACGTTTCTTAGCCCGAAATAGTCCGCCACGCTACGCCTTCCGTTCTCCTGCGCCGACAGGGGGTTTTCCCCACGGATTATCCTGCTGAAGGCCTGCTCGGAGGCCATCTGTGTCAGCGGGGTAAGGATAACTTTGGAGTAATCGTTCGGCCAGGGCACGAGAACCGAAAGCTCCCACCATGAGGGGATCGCTATCCTTTGTCCGGTGGCTTCGTCGGTGTAATCTCCCCCGTTGGCGACGATAAGGACAAGCGGCCCTCCCTTATTATTGTCCACCTGCAGGCTGAACGAGCCGTCGGAGGCGGTGCCGCCCTCCCCTATTATGGCGTCACGGAACCTGTTGGAGTTCAAGGTGTAAACCTTTATGGCGGCGTTTTGGACGGGGCCTTTTATAACCTTGCCAGCGACCAGGCGCCTGTCGTCGTTTGTGGTGGTTTCCTTGTTGTCGCACGCCAGGAAGCCGAGCGTAAGGGATATTGACAGGACGAAAAGGAGCGCTTTCCCGATATAACTATTCATCGGCTACATAGCTTTCATAATGCTGTCGCTAATTATACCATGAATAATCGGGCCATTTTTGCGGTTTGCCGCCGGGCGCAACAGCCATTAAAAAAAACATAAAAAAACACTTGATAAAATCGCTAGATATATTTAAAATTCATGCTGACCATCCCGCGAGATGAAACGGCTCCACTGGACGCGCATTACGTTCGCTGGAGCCGTTTCGTAATTCAATTACCGTATCAGCCTCACGCCCCATCGCCTTTAAGCCGAACGAATACGCCATCGGCCATCACGTTCACCCCGTCCGGCAAACCTTCTATCTTCATGGCCGACGCCGCGATCAACCCATCTTTGCGTAGCTTACCGATGATTTCGAACAGTTTCTTAGGCTCGATCGAACCGGCCACCACGCTCACCTTGTCGTTTTCGATCTTCTTCACCGTAAGGTTCACGGCCCCAGACGTTTCAAACGCCTGTTTTATAAACGCCTCCGCATCTTTGACATTCTTGAGAGCCGTATCAACCTGCGACTTCAGCTTTTCGGCTTCCGGCTTTTTTTGCGTCATCCACTCCGCCGTCTGCCGAAGGACGGGCAGGTTTTCACGCAAAAGGGCGGACTCTTTCCTCATCGGCTCCCATGCGAACAGGTAAAACACGACCACGCTCAGGACCGTCACGCCGGAGACGATTATCAACCGCTCCCTGGGGTTTAACGCCGCCCATGCCGTGGAAATTTTCCCCTTCATTTCTTTGCGACCTTTTCGGCGATCAGGAATTCCGCCACAAACCCGGTTTCTTCTTTTGTCCCGTCTTTGGCCGTCACTTCGAGACCAAGCCCGGCAAGCGCGTCCTTAAACGTCTTCGCGTCCGCATCCGCCTGGAGGGCGAGTTTCAATTCCAACCCTCCCGGCCCGTAATTCATTGCGCGCGGTTTCGCCCCGGCGGGGAATAGCGGGACAGCCTTCTCCAGCAGAGCGATGAATTCGCCGCTGTTTTTGTCTTCGCCTGCAAGGGCTTTGAGTTGCTGGATTTTAAAACCCATCTGCGCCTCTGGGTCGGTAACGGAGGCTATTTCCGGGAAGACTTGGCGGAACGATCCATCCGTCTCGGCGGTGAGCCTCTGGCTTTCGCGCTTCATGAGCCAATACTCGACGAAGTAGGAGCCTAAATGGAAGATGACAGCCAGGGCCAGCAGGAGGGCCGGGATTTTAAGATGCGGAACGATTGCGGCCAGCCTCATGGACGGGGCGAACTCCCCCTGCATGATGTTGAGCCTGCTTTTGGCGGACGCTTTTGCGTCGTCGGCCTGCGGGCCGCTGACGGTGATGGGAACCGCAAGCCTCTCTTCCCATATTTTCACGTCGAGCCGCGCCGAGCCGTTCATCAGGTAAATGTTTATCGCCGACGGTTCCGCATTTTGTTTGCGCGCCTCGTTGAGCGCCATTTCCAGTATGGGCGGCGGCGCGCCGTCTTCTTCCATATCGAGTGGGACTCCGGCGAAAACATCCGTCCTCAAAGCCCCTCTTGCGCCGGAAAGCCCCACGCTCCAGCTTCCGTTTTCGATAGGCAGGGCAAGCTGTTCCAGAAACATTGCGCGGGGGTATATCCCGTTGTCGGCGAGGAGTTCGATAGTTCTCCTCATCCAGCCCCTGTCGGCGATGGCCACCGGCATTACGCTGTCCGGCCCCATCGGGCCTATGGCCACATGAACCGCCTCCGGATCGGATATTATCTGGTCTTCCACCGCGAACCGGATTGTTTTTTTAAACAGGCGCATGCTACTGCCGGGCGTCCTGACGCTGGTGAGAAGCGCCGCGCTGGCCGGAACGACCACCTCCACGTTGGGAATCGCAGGGATATCCGCAAGGCTTACAGCCACGCCGGAATTGGGGGACGGACTCCCTTTGCCGGAGACTATCCATTTCACAGGCTCCGAACCGCCGGATTCGGGCCATCGCTCGCCAATGTATAACCGAAGAATCAAACTCACGTCGTCCTATACCATGCCACTATCGGCCATAAATTTTTGTCGCCGAGCCGCAAAAGAGCCTCGGCCCTTATTTTCGCATGTTTGAAGGTGGAAACGACTTTTACGGAAAAATATTTGCTGTCCACCGTAAAATCGTCGTCTAGCACCTCCGTCACAGACCTCGGAAGCCGTCCCCTGACACTGGCGATAGTGGAGAACCTGACGGCTTTCCTCAACGACACAAAGTTTTCGGCGTCCGACAGGGTCATCCCCTTGAACAACGATTTCACTACCGGCGCTTCGGCCGTATTGACATTCACCAGGGCGCGTTCCGGCAGGACAGTGACGTGTGGCGCCAACGTTTTTATGTATTCGGGCTTGAACCCTTTGACAGCGGCCAGTTCGCCGATATCCCCCATCTGGCGGTTGGCCGCCCTGTAGGGAGGTTTCAATCCCAGGTAATACTCCGATTCGGCCCCGTTGGGGTTTTTCTGCTCGTCGTCGTCAATCCAGTCCACGACGGTGTCCGCAAGGTCCGTCGGGAGGACGAGCGTGGCGAGCAGGCGTTTGAAGGCCAATATGTCGCGGTCGCTCTTTTTGCCCTGTTTGACCATGTTGTTGAGGTTGAACTTGCCCTGCGCGTCGTCGAGGAGCAGTGTGAGCGAACCGTCGTCCACCGGGAACGTGTCAATCGCAACCGGCCCGTTTTCCCCTATCCTCGACGAACTAAACCCCATCGTATTGTCGTGCACTATCTGCCTGCCCCAATCCACCGCCGCCCGCGCCGTGACCTCCGCCTGTGCGATTACGGCCAGGTTGGCGGCCTGCCGCCCCCATCTTTCCGGGTTGACGATGAGGTAGGCCGCTATTCCGGCGGCGACGGAAACCACCATCACGGCGGTCACCATCGCTATCCCGCGCCTTCCGCCCGTCTGGAGCGGTTTACCCCTGTCCCTCGTGTTCATACCGTTTTCCCGTTTCAACGCAGGAAGAAGATTCTTCTTATTTTTTCGCCGGACTTTAGCTCCAGCTTGACCTCGACGGCTTTTGGGAGGACGTCGCTGACGCAATCCGGCCCCCATATCCCGTTGCAGTTGAGGTTGACCTCGAAAACGCTCACTCCATGCATGGCCTCGTAGATATCCGGCTTTGTTCCCGGCGCAAGGTCGAGCGAGGGCCAGAACAGAGCTTCGATTCTGTCTTCGTTGAGCCGGTAGCCCACGCGTTTGGGAACGGAGCCTTCCGCCCCCTTTCCCAGCCGGGTGAACGCAAGCTCCATGCTCTTGCCGGACTTGTCCGTCGTCTTTCCAACCATGGCGCGCAACCTTGCGCCATCTTCGCCGGTAACCGGCCTGTCAACGAAACAGGCCAGGTCTTTTTCGAGATGGCCGAAGAAGAACGAGAGGTTTTTCCATTTGCGCCCCTCCTCGTCAATCTTCATCTCGGTGACGGTGGCCGAGTCCAGCCCCGCGTACGCCACAGTCCCTATCACGGCGAATACGGCCATGGCCACCAAAAGCTCCAGCAGTGTAAAACCTCCCGCTCCCCGGAAGGGGTCACTGCGTCTGTTTTTCCTGCAAGGCTCTTTCATTTATCACATACCCGGTGAGTTTGGCCAGGATGTAGCTGTCTCCATCCCGGCGGGTGACCTCGATTATAATTTTACGGAAATGGGCGCTTTTGGTTTTGGTGATGGTCTCGCGCACGGCGAACATTTCCGATCCCGCCGATGCGGCTCCCTTGGCCTCTCCCAATTCGGGCCAGGCCTCCATCATCCGGTATTCGGCCATCCTGTTTTTGGCGGCCCACATCGCCAGAGTCTTGCTCCGGGTAAGCTCCAGAGCGTCGGCGGCAAGCCCGCTGGCGCGCCAGACTGCGGTGAACCCGACGGCGATAATCACCGTGGCGACCATCACCTCGAGGAGCGTGAATCCCCGCCTGCGCCTCATCATGGGCCTTTGGACTGCCGGGAGATTTCTTTTATGGACACCCGCCCGAATATGTCCCCTTTAAGCTCCGCTTCCGCGCCGTCGAGGACAAGCTTTATCGAATAGGGCGCGATGGAGCCGGAGGGGTGGAACTCCATCCTGTTGGTGTCCGTGACGTCAACCTCGCCCACCCACGCTCCGGCGATTTTCACCCCGTTTTCGACCGTTCCGTCGCCGAGTTCTTCGTCGCCGCGCGATTCGACCCAATCCTTGCCGTTATGGAGCCACAACGCAGGCGTGTTTTTGTTGAACGACACTCCGATGCCCTGCCCGCGCGTCACGGCTTCGTCGTGGACAAGCTCCATGAAATAGGCCAGTTTTTTCGACTCCCTTCCGAGAACCATCCTGCTTCCAGAGCCGATGTTGAGCAAGGCGACCCCGATGATGACGATAATCACCGCCATCGTCACGGCCACCTCTATGAGCGTGAAACCATCCTTCGCAGTGGAAACGCCGTGGCGGGCCTTGAGCGCCACGCTACCGCATCCAGGAGCCGATATCCGCTTCAATTCCTTCGCCGCCTTGCCGCCCGTCGGCCCCGAAACTGAATATCTCAACCTCGTTCCCATGCGTTCCCGGGCTAAGGTACTGGTACTCGTTCCCCCAAGGGTCTTTGGGCAGATAGTCCAGGGACGCTTTCCAGTTTTCCGTCCCGCTATCCGGTTTTGTGACAAGCGCCTTGAGGCCCTGTTCCATAGTCGGGTATTTATAATTGTCGAGCCTGTATAGCTTGAGCGCCTGGACGAGCGTCTTTATATCCTGCCGCGCCGCCACAACGCGCGCTTCGTCCGGCCTGCTCATGATCCTCGGCACGACCAGCGCCGCAAGTATGCCCAGGATGACGACGACGACCATTATTTCTATCAGGGTGAAACCAGCCCTGCTGGAGGGCGCCCCGGCCCCGATTCGCCTCAACTTCATTTCTTCACGATCTCCTTTTAAAAACATTGCGGGACGAGTTTGAAACCCGCCACTACTTTACTATCTGGTTCAGTTCGAATATCGGCATCAGCACCGCCAGCACTATCGTCAGCACGATACCGCCCATCGTCAGTATCAACGCAGGTTCGAGTATGCTCGTAAACGCGGATATCCTGTGCTCCAAATCCTTGGCCTGCTGTTCGGCGGCGCGTTCGAGCATCTCTCCGAGCTTGCCGGAACTCTCGCCGCTGGAGACGAAATGCAACAGCATGGGAGGGAACATCCCCTTCCTCTGCTCCATCGAACGGCCAAGTCCGCCGCCTTCGCGCACGCTCCTCATGATGTCCTCGAGAGCCTCTTTGAGCGGGATGAGGCTGACCACCCCGACCCCCGCCTGCAAAGCTTTCAACAACGGCACGCCGCTCGCCACAAGGATGGCAAGAGCGCTCGTAAGCCTGGCCATGTTGGCGCTTCGCACCAGCCACCCCGCCAACGGCGCGTTCATGAGCCATCGGTGGAACTTGCGCCGGTTGTCCACGTCCTTGAGAAGCCAGCGGATCGTCAGGAAAGCCGCGACGCCACCGGCCAGCCACCACATCCATGTGGCCAGCATAAAATCGCTCAACCCGATGAGCGCCCGAGTCAGCAGGGGCAGTTCCTGATGCGTCCTTTTGAAAACCTTGACCACCTGCGGCACGACATATATCAACAGGCCCATCGTCGCCACAAAAGCCACAACGGTAAGTATCGCCGGATAGACGAAGGCAAGCGTAGTCTTGCGCCTCAAATCGTCGCTTCGTTCCGTATAATCGGCAAGCTTGAGCAAGACCTTGTCGAGCTTGCCGGAGCTTTCGCCTATCGCCACAACCGCGTGGTAAAACTCCGGGAACACGCTCGGATACCCGCGCATCGCATACGACAGGTCTTTGCCCTCCAGCACTTCGCCACGCACCCCGGCAAGCGCCTGCTTGAGCCGTTTGGAGTCCGTCTGCTCGACAAGCGCCGTCAGGGCTTTTTCGACGGCGATGTTCGCCCCCACCAGCGACGAAAGCTGGCGCATCATCAGGCTTAACGCTCCGGCGGAAACACGCATCCACGGCGCGCTTGCGCCAGCCGCCAGACGTTTCTCCGAGGAGACCTCCGAGACGTTGAGCGGGAACAGCCCTTTGTCGCGCAGGGTCTGGCGCACCTGACGCGGGCTGTCGGCGTTTATCAGGCCGCTGGTGGCGGCGCCCGACTGGTCTATCGCGTCGTATTTAAATCCCGGCATACTATAGGTCCGCCAACCCTTCGGAGCTGTCGCCCGTCACCCTCAACGCCTCTTCGAGCGACGTGGCTCCCGCCGCCACCAGCTTCATGGCGGCCTGCCGCAGGTTAACCGCGCCCATTTCCTCGGAGATGTGGCGGCGTATCTCATGTTCCCCGGCCTGGTCGTGGATCAGTTTCCGTACATTGTCGTCAACGCTGAATATCTCGAAAACGCCAGAGCGCCCCTGATACCCGGTGTTCTTGCATTTGGGGCATCCGACGGCGGTGTATATGAATTCCGCCCCGTTGCCCATTATCCTGCGCTCCTTGGCGTCGGCCATGTGTTTCTCGGCGCAGTCCGGGCAAAGCCTCCGCACAAGCCTTTGGGCCATCACTCCAAGAAGGCTCGACGCCAGCAGGAACGGCTCCACGCCCATGTCCATCAGCCTTGTCACGGCTCCCACGGAATCGTTGGTGTGAAGCGTGGCGAAGACGAGGTGGCCGGTGAGGCTGGCCTGCACCGCTATCTGCGCAGTCTCAAGGTCGCGTATCTCTCCTATCATTATCACGTCCGGGTCCTGCCGCAGGATAGAGCGCAGGGCGCGGGCGAACGACATCCCTATCGCCGCGTTGGCCTGGGTCTGGTTTATCCCGTCAAGGTCGTATTCCACCGGGTCTTCGACGGTGAGTACGTTGAGCTTGCGCAAGTCCAGGCGGGAAAGGATGGCGTACAGCGTGGTGGTTTTGCCGGAGCCGGTGGGGCCGGTGACCAGGAATATCCCGTGCGGCCTGCGTATAAGGGAGTCTGTCATCTGCATGTCCGTTCCGCCCATGCCAAGCTGGCCCAGGTCGAGCACACCCGACCTTTTGTCCAGAAGACGGAGTACGACCCTCTCCCCATGCCCGGTGGGAAGTATGGAAACGCGCACGTCCACGGACCTGCCGCCCATGCCTATCGTTATCCTGCCGTCCTGCGGGAGGCGTTTTTCGGCTATGTCCAATCCCGCGATGACTTTTATGCGCGTGACGAGGGCAGAGTGAAGGGGACGCGGCGGCTCGATTATGTCGCGCAGAACCCCGTCCACCCGGAACCGCACGATGGAGCGCGTCCCGAAAAGCTCTATGTGTATATCCGAGGCTTTCTCCGCAAGAGCCTGCGATATGAGGACGTTTATGAAGCGGATGACGGGAGCCTCGTCGCCGGCCTCCAGAAGGTCGGTGATGTGCGGCATGTCGTCGGCGAGGTTCTGGAGTTTCAGGTCGCGCCCGATATCCTCCATCATCGAAAAACCGCCGTCGGCTCCCTGCCCCGAATAAAGCCCTTCGAGACGGTCTTCGAAAACGGACGGCTCCACGAAAGTCAGCTTCAACGGCTTGCCGAAAACCCTTCTTATCTCCGCCAGAGCCAGTGTCGCCGTAGAATCCCTGCGGACGATGACGCCAATCCCACCGTCGTCCACGCTGGCCACGATCACGCCCCTGCTCTTGGCGAAGGCGTAGGGAACGCGGTTTACGGCCTTTGTTTCCGCCGAGGGGAGATCGTCGGCGATCATTTCTTTGGAGGGTTTGCGGGCGCCCTCATTATCTTTGGGCTATCCACATTTGCGGGTTTGGCCGGGGCGGCTTCTTCCTTCGGTTTAGCAGGAGCAGGCGCAGGAGCAGGAGCCGCAGTCGTAGCCGGAGCTGGAGCAGTCGTCGTCCCTGGAGCAGGCGGCGGCGCGGGTGTCGGAGCGGGAGTTGGTGTCGGAACCGGGGTTGGCGCGGGCGCTGGAGCGGGCGCAGGCGCGGGCGTAGGCGCCGGAGCTGGCTCTGGCGTGGGTTTCGGAGCGGGAGCCGGGGTCGCCGATGAAGCGGGCGCAGGCGGCGCCACGGGAGCAGGAGCGGGAGTCGGCTTATCGGCTGGTTGCGAAACGGCTTTCTGGGCGCTCTTTGGAGACGGAGACGGAGCCGTTTTCGACGCACCGTCTATCTTTTTGTCGTAATCGAGCGGCGGTATTTTGGGGCCGCCCAGCGTTGGCAAAATCGGGTTCCAGTATTCTTTCAACTCGCCCTGGGACTGCACCAGGCTATCGCGCCTGTTTATGACCGCGTACCTGGTGTCCTCCGGCGAGGCCATTATCTCCGGCCTTAAAAACACCATCAGGTTGGTTTTGTCCCGCGTCTTGGAGTCGTACCGGAAAAGGGCGCCTAGCAGGGGTATGTCCCCCAAAAGGGGCACTTTGTCGCTACCATCCGAGTATGAATCCCTTATAAGGCCGCCGATGACGATCACTTTGCCGTCTTTGACCATTATCTTGGAATTGACCGAACGCTTCGTAAACCTCCATCCGCCTTTTTCCGCGTTTGTTCCGGGTATCAGGTCGTTGACCTCGCTGGACACGATCAACTCGACCATGTCGTCGCCGAGAAGACGCGGCTTTATCTTCAGCTCCAACCCGATATCCTTGCGTTCGTTCGTGGTGAAGGGATTGACCGTTGATATGGAACCGCCGGTCCCGCCCTGGCCGGTGTTAGCGTAGGAGCCGGTCTCGATGGGGATGTTCTGCCCCACGACTATCTTCGCCTCTTCGTTGTCGAGCGCGAGCAGAGTCGGCGTGGAAAGGATGTTGGAGGATGTGTCTTTCTCCAAAGCGTGAGCCAGCGAAAGCAGGTTCGGGATAATCGTCCCGTT
The DNA here is from genome assembly GCA_015231995.1 of Nitrospinota bacterium. Classification (GTDB taxonomy): domain Bacteria; phylum Nitrospinota_A; class UBA7883; order UBA7883; family JACRLM01; genus JADGAO01. The sequence goes on from JADGAO010000085.1 coordinate 10,088, forward strand.
GGCGAGGGTTATCGTGCCGTTGATCACGCCGATATTCAGCCCGGCGCCTGTGTTGAGCAGGGTGGTCGGCCCGCTCGCGCCGCTGGCGGCCCCTGTGACAGCCCCGATCGAGGTGCCGAAGTTTGTGCCACCCACGCCGGATACGCCGGTGGCCGAGTTGGCGTCCAACCCGCGCGACGACTGCCACTGCACTCCGAATTCCGCCACTTTCGTGGTGGTGATCTCCGCTATGAGGCCTTCTATGTAAACCTGTTTCCTCGGGATGTCGAGGCTGTCTATTATCGTCTTGTAGATGTTAAAAATGTTTTCAGGCCCGGCTATGACAAGCGAGTGCGTGTCCTCGTCCACATGTATGCCGGTTTGCACGGCAAGCTGGCTGGAGGCGTCCGTAGCCTTGGCTGACGCCGGAGCCATGCCTGGAGCGGGCGCGGCTCCGGGAGGCGCGATAGTCACGGCGTCCGCTTTCCCTTGCTGGGCGCTTTTCTCCTGCCCCGTCTTGATCCCGTTGAGTATTTTGGCCAGCTTCCCCGGGTCGGCGTAGCGTATCCTTACGACCCGTATCCCGCCGCTCTCGCTCACCGGCACGTCCACCCGGGAGGCGAACGAGCTTATCTGGCCGGATATCACTGCGTTGTCGCTTCGTATTATCACGCTGTTCGTGCGCAGGTCGGGAATCATAACGAAACTTTTCGGCTCGCCGGACGACCCGGCGGAGTAAGAGTAAACGGACTCGAAAAGCTTCACGAAATCGTCGGCGGCTATGTGCTTGAGCTTGAGTATCTCCAGCGTACCTCTGCGGGGCTGGTCAAGCTTCTCGATCAACGAGGCGAGGCGCTCGATGCTGTCGGAATAGTCGGTTATCACAATCGTGTTGGCCAGGGCGAACTCGCTCAACGCGGCGGTGCCACCCATAAGGGGTTTTAACATCATCGCTATCTGGTTTGCGGGTGTGAACTGGAGCGGGAACACCTTGGTGACCACCATCGCGCCCGTCAGCTTGTCGGGCGCCCCCAGCACCTCCCTGGCCCCCATCCGCGCCTTGCTTTCGGGAGCTACCGTAATCGTCTCGCCGGTCTTGAAAGCGGAAATGCCCTGCAACCTTAACGCATGGAGAGCGATGTCGTAAACGATGTCCACCGCCACCGGGCTTGCCGAGACGATAGTGACAACGCCCTTCACCGTCGGGTCTATTATGAACGTCTTCCCCGTTATCTGCCCGACGGCCTCGATGAACGAGCGGATGTCGGTCTCGTGGAAGTTGAGCATCATTTTCGGTTTTTCCGGTTGCGCCGGTTGCGCCAGGGCCATCGAAACCGAACAGACAATCGCCATGGCCGCAAGAATGGCCCGTAAAGCCGTCTTTTTCACTGTTGCCCCCCTGGCGCCGGCATCCGCCCCGGAGCGTTCATTTGTTCGCTTATCGCTGTGGCGGTGGCCGACCCTGTCACCATCGGGGCGGCCGTCGTAAATTCCCCCGATTGCGTCGTCTGCATTTGAGGTATCGGCATGTATTTTACGGGGCCGGTTTCTATGCCACCGTTGCCCATCACGTCTCCAGCCATGCCCGGACCGGGCGCGGTGGGATCGAATATCGGCTGGCCCATCGGGTCTTCGGAGTCGGCCAACGATTCGGTCAGCGCTTCGAACTCTCCCAATATGACCGCCCCTTTGACGAAGTTGGTGAGGACAAGGGATTTCTTGTCGCCGGTCACTCCGCGGAAAACCACATGGTCGGCGAATATCTCGTCCAACGCCACGCCGTTTTTGGCGGAGTCGCCGGTTTTGAGGATAAGGTCCCTCATACCTTTGGCGCCGACGATGGCGACCGATTTCCTTTTGTCGAACATGTTCACGAAAACACCTTTCAGGTCAAGGCCGGACGTGTCCAGCGGTGGAGGAGGCGGATTTTCCGCCGCTTTTTGAGCTTCTGTTTTCTGCGCCGCCGGCGGGGCGGAAAAGGGGATCGCGCCCAGCGAGTCCAACGCGGTTCTGGGCGCGCCCTGCGCCGGAACCGCAGGGGCCGCAACCTCGCTCCGCCTTACCTTGCTTATCATCAATACCATCTTGGCCGCCGTAAACAGGGCGAGAAGGGCCAACCCCGCCGTTATCACGCGCAGT
>JADGAO010000086.1:0-7259 GCA_015231995.1 Nitrospinota bacterium
AGATTCGGGCATCTTAAGGAAACCCTCGAAAATCTTCCTTCATCCCCCGGCGTTTACCAGATGAAGGACGAAAACGGCAAAGTCCTCTACGTCGGCAAGGCTTTATACCTGCGTAGCAGGGTGCGGTCGTATTTCCAGGAGTCGGCGGAGCATACCCCTCGCATCGCGCTGATGGTGGAGAAGGTGCGAAACATTGACCTTGTGGTCACGGCGTCGGAGCTTGAGGCTCTCATACTTGAAGACAACCTGATAAAGAAACTCCGGCCACGCTACAACGTCCTGCTGAAGGATGACAAAAATTACCCTTACCTGAAACTGACGACCAACGAGTCTTTCCCTCGCCTGATACTCGTGCGAAGGGTGGAAGATGACGGTTGTCTCTATTTCGGCCCTTATGTCTCCGGCAAAGCCGTCCGTTCCACCATGCGGTTGATCCACAATATTTTCCCGCTGAGGCAGAGCCGGGACAACCTGGACGGCAAACCGTTCCGCAGGCCATGCCTGAACTATCAGATGAAACGATGTCTTGCCCCATGCGCCGGATTGGTGACGCGGGAGGAGTACATGCAGTTGGTCAACGAGGTCGCGCTTTTCCTGAAAGGTCGCAACTCCGAGCTTATAGGAACCCTCACGCAGAGGATGATGACTGCGTCGGATAGCGAGAGGTTCGAATCGGCCGCCATGCTCCGCGACCAGATATCGTCCATACAACAGCTTGCCGAGAAACAGAGAATCACCAGCGCAAACATGGAGGATGAAGACGTAATAGCCTCCCACGAAGAAGCGGGCAAAGCCATCATCAAGATATTCCAGGTTCGCGCGGGCAAGCTAAACGGCGACCGCGGGTTCATGTTCGACAGGCTGGAGAAGGCCGACAGGGCCGAGGCGTTATCCGCGTTCGTCCGCCAGTTTTATTCCGACGGGATGGAGATTCCGCCGGAGATACTGGTGAGCGACGAGCCGGAAGACAGGGAGACGCTCGAAGAGCGATTGAGCGCCATGAGAGGGACGAAAGTTCGGATAGCCGTCCCGTCGCGAGGCAGGAAACGGGAGCTAATTGAGATGGCCCGGCGCAACGCGAAATTCAGCCTCGACGCGCATTTGAACACAGCCAGAAGCAGGGACGAGGCCCTGGCGGAGATAAAGAACCTGCTCGGCCTGCCGAGGATACCGGACGTAATAGAAGGGTACGACATCTCCAATACCAGCGGGGTGTCGTCGGTGGGGGCTGTTGTGGTTTTTCGCGGCGGCGTTCCAGCCAAGGACGATTATCGCAAGTACAGAATTAAATCCGTGGCCGGGCCGGACGATTACGCGTCGCTGGCGGAGGTGCTGGAGCGCAGGTTCACTAAGTTAAAAGAGGCGGGGGAAATATTTGACGGGCTTCTCGTTATTGACGGCGGGAAAGGGCAGGTGAGCGCCGCCGCCGCGAAATTTAAAGAGATCGGTGTGGATGCGCCCCCAATGGTCGGGATAGCCAAAGGAGAGGATAGGGAGAACCCGGAGACGGACGAGTTTTATACGCCGGGTTCCACGAAGCCTGTCGCTTTCCCCCCGTCGTCGCCGGGGCGTTTTTTGCTTCAGCAGGTGCGTGACGAAGCCCACAGGTTCGCTGTGGCGTATCATCGCAAACTGCGCGGCGCAAGCTCCATAGAGTCGTCTCTAGACCGGGTGAGCGGGCTTGGGCCAAAACGAAAGAAACTATTGCTGACGAAGTTCGGCTCCGTCAAACGCGCGCGCTCCGCAAGCATGGCGGAGATAATGGAAGCGCTGTCCGTTTCGGAGAAGGTGGCGAAGAAGATATTGGAGAGTTTGTAGGGGCGAACCTTTTGTCACCCTTACCAAGGGGGACCGCAACGCAGTTGCGAGGGGGTTTAATTAAACCCCACCGGCGCGAAAACGCGCCACCTCCCCTTGTTAAGGGGAGGGAAAAGGGCAGACACACAGGTCTGCCCCTACTCCTCGTCCTCGTCAGGCTGGTTGTGCTGGATAAGGTTGTAAAGCAGTTCGCTGGATTCCGGCTCCAGCCCGGTGAATTTAAGCCCCATTCCAGGGCCGGTCTTCGGGTCGGACAGTCCGTCGTCAACGGAGATGATCCTGACCACCTCATACATGCCGTTTATTTTTTCTTTGCGCATCCCCGCGCTCAGTATGATCGAAAACTCCCCTTTGACCCCCATCTTCAGGGGTTTTGCGGTTGAAACGAAAACCCCGTTCATGCTGATGTCGTGCGTGCGTTTATATACCAGCGCCTTGCCTTCGTGATTGACCACTATTTCCGTGGTGAAGGGAACCCTGTTGCGCGTGCGTTTGACGGCTTTGCCGCCGGAGTTTTTTTTCATTTCGTCACACGTATGAAAGGATGGTTTCCGGTATCCTGCCCAATGGAACGACCTTGTCCACCCCGCCCATTTTTATCGCCTCTTTGGGCATCCCGAAAACGACGCACGAATCCTCGTCCTGCGCTATCGTGGACGCGCCGGCCTGTTTCATGGTGAGCATACCCTGCGCCCCGTCGCTACCCATGCCCGTCATGATGACGCCGATGGAGTTTTTCCCGGCGGTCTTGGCCACGGAGTTGAACAGCGCTTCCACCGACGGGCGATGCCTGCACATAAGCGGGCCGTCCTTGACCTCCACAAAGTAGCGCGCCCCGGAGCGGCGCAGGAGCATGTGGCGGTTTCCCGGCGCGATCAGGCACGACCCCGGTATCACAGAGTCTCCGTCGGAGGCTTCCTTGACGCTTATCGTCGAGAGGCTGTTGAGCCTTTCGGCGAACGCCTTGGTGAAAGTCTCCGGCATGTGCTGGACGACGACTATCCCCGGGGAATTGACCGGCATCCGCGACAGCACCTCCTTTAACGCCTCCGTCCCCCCGGTGGAGGCGCCGATGGCCACGACCTTATTGGTGGTCGCCACCATGGAGGTGAGCGGGGGTCTGACCGCCGCCTGGTGCGAGTTTGTGGCTTTGACCTTCGCGCGCGCCGCGGCTTTCACCTTGTCTATAAGCTCAGAGGTGATCTCCGCGAGGTTGTGTTTCTCCATCACGGGCTTTGCGACTATCTCCACCGCCCCGGCTTCGAGAGCCTCCATGGTCGTCTCCGCCCCCTTCTGGGTCAGCGAGGAGACCATCACCACCGGCAGTGGGAAATGCTTCATGAGCTTTCGCAGGAACGTCACGCCGTCCATCCTCGGCATTTCCACGTCCAGCGTTATGACGTCGGGCTTGAGCTGAATGATTTTGTCCCGCGCCACAAACGGGTCGGGCGCGGCCCCTACCACCTCGATATCGGGATCCGACGATAGGGCCTTGGTGAGCACCTGGCGCACTATGGACGAGTCGTCAACTATCAGAACCCTGATTTTGGCCATGGCCGCTATTTCAATTCCTTTCGTTGGGCGATATTCGCCTTCAGTAAAGCAGTCCTTCGGGGTCGCAGATGTCCGCCGAGTTGAGAAGGATTATGACGCCGTCTGGGGTGTCGCCTATCCCGTGCAAGAAATCGGTCGGTATCCCGCCCCGGAACCGATCCGGCGAGGTGATGTTCTTCGAGTGTATGTTGACGATGCCCGTCACCTCGTCAACCTTCAGGCCTGTGGCGCTTTTGGATATCTCCACCACAACTATGTTTTTCTCGGTTTCGTCCATGTTCCCGTCGTCGGCCATCCCAAGCCTGCGTTTAAGGCTGAAGACCGGTATTATCTGGTCGCGCAGGTTCATGACGCCCTCGACGAAATCCTTCGTGTTGGGCACGGGCGTAACGGACTCTATGAGTATTATTTCCCGCACGTCCATTATGGCCAGCCCGTACTTTTCCGCGTCCAGCGTGAAAGTAAGGAATGTGCGCGTCTCATTGGCCGGATTGGGAGTTTTATCCTTCTTTTCGGCGGCCAGTTCCGGTTGGTGGCCCGTTTCTGCGGATGTATCCGTTTGAACGGCTGGCGAAACTTTCGCGGCCTGCGGCTGGGCTGGAGAAGACTGCTGAGAGGCGGGGGTTTCCTGCTCTTTTCGCGGCGGCCTGGCCGGTTTTTCCGGGGCGTCCGTTTTGCCGTAGCGCGCTAAATTGACCGATTCTTTGAGCGCGTCGAGGGCCGCGAAAAGCACGTCCATCTCGCCCGGCTCCACGCTCTTGCGTTCGCGGACGGCTTCAAGCAGGCTTTCGAGCTTCGTCCCTTCCGCGTGTATTTCGGAGAAGCCAAGCACCCCCGCGTTCCCCTTTACGCTGTGCACCCTTCGGAACACGTCGTCAATGAACTCTGCGTTGGACGGGTCTTTGTCCAGCTTTAGAAGCGTCTCCTCCACAGACTCGACATGAGACTGCGTGTCCGCGTAGAATTCTTCGATTAACTCTTTCATTCAAAACCCTTTTATCCCGAAAACCAAAGTGAAACGGGATTCTCCGCTATCGCTGAGGATAACAACTCTATCGCCCTGCAATGACGACTACCTTCCCTGAAAAAGGGAAGACTCCTGCATGATTCCTTCGACGTTAAGCGCCAGCCCCACCTTGCCGTCGCCGAGTATCGCGCCGCCGAGAATACCCTTGATGTCCCTGAAGGTCTTCCCCAGGTCTTTTAACACGACCTGCGCCTCCTCGATTATTTCGTCCACCAGGAAACAGCATCGTTTGTCTTCTTTTTCGATCACCATCACAACGCCGTCCCAGGGATGGTCGCATTTGGCCTTCACGCCGAAGAAATCCCCAAGCCTCAGCAGTGGATAAAGAGTGTTGCGTATCTCGACGACCTCGCCCTTTCTCTTGACTGTGGATATCTGATTCTTCGACGGCCTGAGCGATTCTTTCACCCACTCCATCGGGATTATGTAGCGTTCCGTGCCCACCGCCACAAGCAGGCCGGATATCGTTATCAGCGTCGTGGACATGGGCATGATCAGCGAGAACGTGGATCCTTTGCCCAGAGCCGTCTCGATGTCCACCTTGCCTTTGACCTCTTTGATGGCGGTGAGGACAACGTCCATGCCGACCCCCCTGCCGGAGACGTCGGTGATCCTGGCCGCAGTGGAGAAGCCGGGCATGAATATGATCTTGTAAGCCTCCTTGTCGGACATGGAGTCGGCGCCGGACTGGCTTATCAGCCCCTTCTCCACGGCTTTGGCCCGGAGCCTGTCTGCGTTCATCCCGTGCCCGTCGTCGGCGATGGTGATGATGAAGTCGCCCCCGATCTCCTCCGCGCCGATGTGTATCTTGCCTATCGGGTCTTTGCCGGCGGATATCCTCTGATCGGTGGTTTCCAGCCCGTGATCCACGGCGTTCCTGATGATGTGGTTGAGCGGGGCCTCCAATTGCTCGTACAGGCTTTTGTCCACAAGGAGGTTTTCGCCCGTCAAGGTAAGATCCACCTGCTTGCCCATTCCCATCGCAAGGTCGCGCACCATGCGGGGGAACTTCTGGAATATGCCGTTGATGGAGACCTTCCGCACCTCCCCTATGCCGCGCTGGAGCTTGAAGGTCAGCTCGTTGAACTCCATGTTGGCGTTCCTGAACTCCGAAACTATCTTGTCGAGGTCCACGCCGAGCGTGAGTTTTTTCTGTATGTAGTTGAAGACCTCGGCGTTGATGATAAGCTCCCCGACAAGGTCCATGAACCCGTCTATCTTCTCTTCCTCGATGCGCATGGTCTTCTTGGCGGAGGTTTTTTTGTCCGTCTGTTTTTCGGCTTCCTTGGTCAGCTTTTCCTTGGCGGTCTCGTCGGCTTTCTTCCTCTGCTCCTCGGTGGCCTTTGTTATTTCCTCGGTGGTCACCTTGCCCTGCTCGACGAGGATTTCGCCCAGCTTTTTCTGGGAAGACAACGCCTCGGCCACGTCGCCGTCGCTGACCACGCCCTGTTCGACGAGGATTTCGCCAAGGCGCGGCACGGAGCCGTCGTGCATGGCCTCCTCGCCCAGCGTCAACCGGCGCAGTTCGTTGATCATGCCCATAAGAGCCGCCACGGACGGGGTCTCCAGCAGGCCGTCCTCCGCCAGCACCTTGCGCAAATCCTGTATCCTGGCGAATATCTGGGCGGGAGTGGCCTTTTCCGCCTCCTCGACCGACTCCAGCTGGGCCTCGACGGAGGAGAGGATTATCTGGTCTTCATCAAGCAGTTGGTCGGACATGTCTCCCGTAGAAAGCCGGGTGAACATGTTCGAAAGCGAATCCTTGCCCTTGAGCAGGATGTCTATGATCTCCCTGGTGACGTTGCGCTTGCCTTTGCGAAGCTCGTCGAGGAGGTTCTCCATCTTGTGGGCGAACGTGCGGACGTGGTTGAGATTGAAGAACGAGGAGGAGCCTTTGATGGAGTGGACGCCCCTGAAGATGGAGTTTATGACTTCGGAGTCCTTGGGGTTCCTCTCCAGGGAGATGAACTGGGCGTCAAGCCCGTCGAGCGCCTCCATCGTCTCCTTGATGAACTCGTCAAGGATTTCCCTGTCAATTCCTTCTATCATCAGTGTTTCCGGTGAATCATTTGTTTGATGAGGCTCTCCCACTTGGAGAGCCTGGCCGTGGCTTCGTCAACCGCGCCCTTCATGACCGCCAGGTCGTCGAGCGGTTTGAGGTAACAGTCGTTGGCCCCGTTCCTAAGGCAGGCGAGCACGTTTTCTATCGTCACGACGCCGGTCATCATGATCACCTGGATCATGCCGTTGAAACTTTTTATTTTGCTTAACATCTCGATGCCGCTCATCTCCGGCATCATGATGTCGGAGATGACTATCATGTAGTTCTCGTTGTGGATCATCTCCAGGGCCTTGACCGGGGAGTTGACCCCGTCGGCCTTATAGTCGAGCATGCGGAAATAGCGGACCAGAGAGCTTGTGATCCCCTCCTCGTCGTCCACTACCAGTATTTTCGCTTCCATATTCCTTTACGGCCCGCCGGTTATTACGAATGAGATTTCCTGTATATCGTCGGTTGCATGTACTTGAAACGGTGTTGCACGCCCGTCAGGCTCTCGGAGTGGCCGATCATAAGATAACCGCCTTCCGACAAGGCTCCATAGTATTTGTTTATCAGCGTCTGTTGAGTCGGCTTGTCGAAGTATATCATTACGTTCCTGCAAAAGATGAAGTCGAACCCGCGCCTGAACGGGAACGTCGGCGTCATCAGGTTGAAACGCTTGAACTGGATCAGGCTTTTTATCTCCGGCCGCACTTTGTATAGTCGGTCCCCGTCATCTACGACCCTGTCGAAAAACTTCGATGCCATCTCTTTAGGCACGGTCTTGACCTGTTCCTCCGAATACACCCCTCTGGCGGC
>JADGAO010000086.1:7358-12039 GCA_015231995.1 Nitrospinota bacterium
GCCATCTCTTTAGGCACGGTCTTGACCTGTTCCTCCGAATACACCCCTCTGGCGGCCCTGGCCAGCACTTTCGTGGAGATGTCCGTGGCCAACAGCTTCACATCCCAGTTTCTGTCGTTTTGCAACATGTCCGCCATCGTGAAGGCCAGCGAATACGGCTCCTCGCCCGAAGAGCAACCCGCGCTCCAGGCCCGTATCTCTCTGGCGCTGTCGTTCTTCTTTCTTTCCATTATCTCGGGGATGATGTTCTTCCGAAGATAATGGAAGTGGTTTATCTCGCGGAAGAAACTCGTCAGGTTGGTGGATATCGCGTCGAGGAGCGTTACAAGCTCCTCTCCGGTGCGGTCGTCGAGGATATGGTTGTAATAATCCTTGAAAGACCCGAAACCTCCCTTTCGAATCTTTGAACCCAGGCGTGTGCGGACGAGTTCCTTTTTCCCCTCGTTGAGGGTTATTCCGCTTTTTTCGAAAATAAGGGAACGGAACAGCTGGAACTCCCGATCGGTCAAGTCGATCGGGCCTGTCGCGCTAAAGCCTGGTTTTGTGGATTCCATTTTACACGTCGTTAATTAGCGTTTTGTCGCATGGGGGGGGGCCAAGCCGGCCTTTAGCCTCCAAGCCCAGACGCGCCCGTAAGCTCTTCTGCGGACAGCGCCCTGTCAATGTCGAGCAGTATCTTGACTTTGCCTTTTATCTTGCCCATTCCCAGGATAAACGAGGTTTCTATGGAGCTTCCAAAAGAGGGCGCAGGCTCTATCTGGTCCGCTGTCACGTCGAGCACTTCGGAAACCGTGTCCACGAATATGCCTATCAGCGAGCCGCCTATGTCCACCACGATTATGCAGGTCTCTTCCGTCGGCTCCGCCTCTTCCATCCCGAACTTGAGCCGAAGGTCTATCACCGGGATGACCTTGCCGCGCAGGTTGATGACGCCTTTGACGAAAATGGGGGTCTGAGGGACGGCGGTGATCTCCATCAGGCCGATTATTTCCCGCACCTTGAGTATCTCAAGGCCGTATTCCTCGCCGCCGAGGACGAATGTGAGGTACTTTCCCTCGTGCCCGCCCGTTTTGAGCCTGGCCTCCTGGCCGTCGGCCTCAACCGTCTCGCCGCTCATAGACTCTCCATCTTGTGTTCGCAGGTTTATTTAGCCGGAGCGCTTCGTTGCTTGATTATCGTGGCGCTCATGTTCTTTCTCCACCTGTCGAGCCGCTCCTCCGAAATGCGGATGAGGTTTAGTATCTCCCCAAGGTTCTCGAACGGCTTGAGGATGTAATCGGTCGCCCCGTACTCCAGCGACTTCATCGTCTTGTCGAACGTGGAGTAGGCGGTCATCATTATCACCTGTATGGAAAAGTCTATCGCCTTGATATTCTGAAGCGTCTCCAGCCCGTCCATCACAGGCATGTTTATGTCCAGCAGGATGATGTTGAACTTGGCTTTCTTGAGCTTTTCGATGGCTTCCGCCCCATCCCCGGCCGTCTCCGCCGTGTACCCTTCCATCTTGAAGTACGCGCTCAGCGATTTGCGTATCCCTTCCTCGTCGTCAACTATCAGAATATTGGCGGCCATACATTTTCCATAAAAACATGTGTTGTAAATTAAAACCCGTCAACCCGGCCTTCCGAGATGGGCGTTGGGGAGTCAGTTCATCGCCACCACTCCAGACACGTCCAGGATCAAGCCCACCCGTCCGTCGCCGAGGATCGTCCCGCCGGAGATGCCGGGCAGGCCCTTGAACCTTTTGCCGAGGTTCTTTATGACGACCTGCTGTTGCCCCAGAAGGTCGTCCACCATCAACCCGTACACTTTCTCGTCGCTCTCCACGATTATCACGAGTCCGTTGCACGGGTTGTCAATGGCGGCGTTTCTCACCTTCAAGACCTGGTGGAGCCTGATGAGCGGCAGGAGCCTGCCGCGTATGTTCATCATCTCCCCCTGCCGTTTGACCGTGGAAACCTCCTCCGCCTTCGGGCGAATGGATTCGCGTATTGAAACAGTGGGTATTATGAACCGTTCGGCTCCTATTTTCACTATCATCCCGTCCACGATGGCCATCGTTAGCGGGAGCTTTATCGTGAAGGTGGAGCCTAATCCGGGTTTGCTCGATATCTCCACCTTGCCGCCGAGCCGGTCAATGTTCGATTTGACCACGTCCATCCCCACGCCCCTGCCGGACACGTCCGTGATCTTGGCCGCAGTGGAGAAACCGGGAAGGAAAACGAGGTTGAATATCTCCGCTTCCGAAGGCTCCGCGCCGGGCGCCAGCAGGTTTTTTTCAACCGCTTTCTTGAGTATTCTCTCCTTGTCGAGCCCTTTGCCGTCGTCCTTGACCTCGATGTAAACGTTGCCGCCCTTGTGGTATGCCGAAAGCCAGACGTTTCCCACCGGGTTCTTGCCCTGCGCCACCCTGTTCTCCGGCGTTTCCACCCCATGATCCATCGCGTTGCGGATAATGTGCACCAGCGGGTCGTTAAGCTCTTCTATTATCGTCTTGTCTATCTCGGTCTCGTCGCCGGAGATGTGGAAGATCATCTGCTTTTTCATCTTCTTGGACAGGTCGCGGGTGAGCCTGCTCATCTTCTGGAACGTCTGCTTGAGTTGCACCATCCGCAACGACATCACCTGGTCCTGTATGTTCTTCGTGATTTTGCCGAGGCTGGAGACGTTCTTGAACAGGTTTTTGTTAAGCTCGGTTTGAAGGGTTTTGTCGTGGGCCACGATAGATTGCGTAATCACCAGCTCCCCGACCAGGTCCATCAGGCTGTCGAGCTTTTCCGTGTCCACTTTAAGCGAGGTGACGACGACTTTTTTGCGTTTCTCCTCCTGCTCCTTGAGCACCTCTCCAAGCGTTCCCGTATCCACGGCGCCCATGTCCACGAGTATCTCGCCGAGGTGCTTCTGAGTCTTAAGAGCCACGTCGAGCTGGTCGGACGAAATGACCTGTTTGTTTACGAGTATCTGGCCGAGCTTCCCTTCCTGCTCTTCTTCCTGTATTTTCTCTTCCGGCAGGAGGTCCGCTTTGGGTTGTCCTAGCGACGAGAGCCGCCCGACAAGGGCTTCTATGTTTTTCTTGGGAATCTCGAGCGTCGCGTCGGGCATGGAGGTTTTGGCCTTCTGGCAACTTGCGTTAAGCCCGTCGTTGACGAGCTTTAACACATCCACGACCTTCAGGAAGATATCCATCATCTCCTGCGTGAGTTTGGCCGTCTTCTTGCGGAGCTTGTCCATCACCGTTTCCGTTTCGTGGCAGAGCACGTTGACGGTGCTTATGCCAAGGAAACCGGCGGCGCCTTTAAGGCTGTGGATGGCGCGGAAAAGGTTGTTGATCAGCTCCATGGAAGAGGAGTTTTCCTCCAGCTCCAACAGGTCGCCCTCGACGTTCGCCAGCGTCTCCTGCGCTTCGGAGACGAATTCCGTGTACAGGAGCAGGTCTTCCTCTGTGGCCACTTTCACCAGATCCACGCCAGCGTCCTTGGCCGACAGGTCTTTGCTCGCGGCCTTTTGCGTAACCTGGGATGGAGGTGGGGATGGGTGCGCCGCCGCGTGGGATTGCGGCTTCGGAGAGCTGGCGGGCGCGAATGGTTCCGGCAGAGCGTTGCCGAGCAGGGCGTCTATTCTTATGATCAGTTCGGCGGCTTTTCTGGACGATTCGCTTTCTTCCTCGCGCCCTTCAAGCGCCGACGTGAGCGTCTTGATGCCCTGCGAAGTCAGTTCGGCGGCCTCTTGATTGCGGTCCAGCCCTTCCATAAGGCTTTTTTCGTACATGGCGGCGATGCGCATCGCCATCTGCCCGAACCGTTCGTTTTTCCCGGAGTTCCGTAACGAAGTCCCCATGTCCTCGAATGCAAGCAGGATGTCGGCCACGGCTTTTTTGTCGCCCAGGTCCGGCTCCAGAAGGATAACCTCCCCCGCGAGCCGGTTAAGCTTTTCAATAAGAGGGTCTTTGGACTCCTGCGGAGTTTCGTCTTCTATCGGGAAGTTTTTCTCTTCGCGTTTTATATCCAATCCGTTGAAAAAATCGTCCTCCTCCTCCCTGGACGCAGGTTCCGGGACAGATGACTCAACAGGTTCCGTAACCGAAGGAGCAGGCGTCGCTACGGGCGGGGCGGGAGGGAGAGAGACCCCGTAGATTTTTTCGAGGCGTTCCGCAAGCAGGTCCGCCTCCTGATCCAGCTGGGCCGGGACGCCATCGCCGGTAAGGGACGCCCGGATGATGACAACCCCGGCCTTGGCGCACTCAAGTCCAGGACCGCCGTCATCCACCGATTCCATCAGGAACTTCTCGAAAAGCAGGCTAAGGGCTTCGATCAGGCGAACGGCTTTGGGAGCGGCGTTTCCACGCAACATCGGGACGATCTTCTCCAACGCAAGCATCACGTCGGAGATGGTTTTTTTATCCTTCAGTTCCGGCGTCAAAAACTCCGCGCCGGAAGATATCTCGTCCAGAGTCTCGAGGATCTCACGAAGGCCATTGGTGGTCAAAGCATCCCTCCAAGATCGAAAAACCGGAAAAACTGTCTCATATCTCTACAAAACGTTACCATTATCTCATAAATCTTCTTGAATAAATAATGTTATCCGGCGATTTTCGGTTTTAGCCAGGAAAGGAATGTTTTATTCTAGTTTGATCCTTGTATATTACTCGTAGACGGTAAAAAGATAATACATGCCTTTCACG
>JADGAO010000087.1:0-9002 GCA_015231995.1 Nitrospinota bacterium
GTTAAATTTATACCCACCCGCCTGACGCATACGAAGCCGTTTCCACAGGATGCGTTCTTCTTTTGTGGCGTTGCGCCGCAGTGTTTTCGCCAAATTTGTGAGTCTTGATTTCATGTGGGCATTTTACAAGTTGAAAGGTTTTTAGTCACCCACCCCCTGCCCCCTCCCCTCAAGGGAGGGGGGAAAAGATAAAGATAGAGCTTCCCATTCGCCTTCACCCCTCCCCTCGAGGGAGGGGGGAAAAGTTAGAGTCCTTCCCCTCCATCACCCTCCCTTGAGGGGAGGGGGCAGGGGGTGGGTGCAGACAAAACACTCAACTATTCATCCCTTGAGGGGGTGGGCGCTGATAAAACTATCAACGCTCCCCTTGCCGGGGCGCTCTGCCATGGGGTAACATTTACCGCTGATTTGATTAGCCTTCATGGGATAATGCCTGATGAGCGCCGTTCCTGAGATTTCGCTGGTCGTTCCCGTTTATAACGAGGAACCCAATATCGAGCCGTTGATGAGGGAGATTGTGCCCGCGCTCTCCAGGATAACGGACAATTTCGAGATTATCGCCATTGACGACGGGTCGCGCGACGGCTCATACGAAAAACTCAAAAAACTCCACGCCGAAGAACCAAGGATAAAAGTTATCCGGTTCCGCGCCAACTTCGGGCAGACCGCCGCTTTCTCCGCAGGGTTCGACAAAGCCCGTGGCAAAATCATCATCACCATGGATGGCGACCTGCAGAACGATCCCGCCGATATCCCCGCGATGGTCGCAAAACTCAACGAGGGTTACGATATCGTGGCCGGATGGAGATATGACCGGCAGGACAAACTTTTAAGCAGGAAGATACCTTCCATTATCGCCAACAAAATCATTTCCATGACCACTAACGTCCATCTTCACGACTACGGTTGTTCGCTCAAGGCGTTTCGTAGCGAGGTGGTCAAAAATATAAAACTCTACGGCGAGATGCACAGGTTCATCCCGGCGATAGCGTCGTGGATGGGTGTGGACGTGGCCGAGATGAAGGTCAACCACAGGCCCCGGACGGCGGGCAAATCCAAATATGGAATCGGGCGCACTGTTCGGGTCGTTCTCGACCTTATCACCGTTAAGTTCCTGTTGAGCTACTCCACACGGCCCATACAGATATTCGGGTTTATCGGCCTCATCTCCGGCCTGCTCGGTTTCGCGCTCGCGCTGATACTTAGCGTGCAGAGATTGTTTTTTGATACGCCGCTTTCGAACAGGCCTATCCTGCTTCTGGCTGTTCTTTTGATATTCATCGGTGTTCAGTTCGTCTCCATGGGGTTGTTGGCCGAGTTGCAGGCCAGGACCTACCATGAATCCCAGAACAAACCAATCTACGCCATAAAAGAAATTCTGGAATGAGCCACGGCGGTTTCTCCGCCTTTGCGGCGAAGGCTGGCAGGAACCTGGCTTTCAAAACGGTCACGGAGATCGCGGGCCGGCTCCTTGCCTTCCTTTTCTACATGGCCATGGCGCGATGGCTGGGGGCGGAGCAGTTCGGGCTTTTCTCGCTCGTCAACTCTGTGGGCGCCATAGCCGTATTCCTCGTTGATCCCGGACTCAACATCACCCTCATCCGATCCGTTCCCCGAGCGCCGGGCCTTCTGGAGAGTACAGCGGCCAGGATTTTAACTTTAAAACTCGCGTTGTCGGCTCTTACCGTTACGGTCTGCGTCGTTTATGGAGCGTTGTCCGGGTACGGCATCTACATGCTCGGCCTGTTTGGGCTGATGGGGGCGCAGATGGCCGGTTTCGCCATGATGGAGTTCGCCGGGGCGGTATTCCAGGCGCGTGAGGAGATGTGGGCGGAGACATACCTGCTTAGCGTCGGGCGTACAGCGGTTGTCATACTCGCAATCGCGGCGCTGGCCCTCGGCGCAGGGGTCGGAATGACCCTCCTTGTGATGACGGTTACGCAAGGCGTGGCGGTTGTCTGGGCGTTTGCGTGGACGGTTAAAAGAGGCGTGCCGCTTACTGGCGGATGGGATGTTATCTCGTGGGGTCAACTACTGCGCGACTCCGTGCCGCTTGGCGCCGCGTCGTTTTTCACCGTCCTCTTCTACCGGGTGGACGTGGCGATGGCCCCGTTTCTTGGGGTTACGCTGGCAGACCTTGGATTCTATTCCGCAGGCGTGAAGATATTAGACGTGTGGCTGGCGGCCCCGTCGCTTTTTTACAGTGCGCTGTTTCCCACCATCTCCGCGTTGGCGGGCAGTGACCGGCGCGGGTTCGTCAAATGGGCGGACAGATCGCTTGCCATCGTGGCCACCCTGGGGATTGTGGGAGCGGTGGTTGGGATTTTATTTTCGAGGGAAATTATCACGGTCATCTTCACACATAGTTTTGCGCAAGCCGACCAGCCGTTGAAACTGTTATTTATCGCATCCGCCGTGATGTTTGTCCGCCACGGCCTGATGATGACCCTGCTATTGGACAATCGTTCACGGCAGGCCGTCAGCCTTGCGGCGGCGACCGTCGCAATCAACGTGGCGTTCAACTTCGCTTTGACGCCGCAATTCGGCGTGATGGGGATGGCGGGGGCCAAACTTGTCTCCGACATCGCGCTTGTTGGGATGGCCGGATACATCTGGTTATCGAGCCGGAGGGTTTGAGAGAATATTCTTTGCCTCTCCTCTCCGTTCTCTTCCATCGCCACCATTGCGGAGGCTTTGATTTTATCGCCACCATTGCTACAATCAGGTAATAGACAGGGCAATAATTTTCCAGGCTGGCAATCCGTCCTGAACCAGTTCGGGTTTTGATTCTCCGAGATGCTAGGATAATGACATGCGAGAGAAAATTATCGTTGGCAAAAGTGTGGGCATAGTAGAGGGTTTGCCAAGAAGAGAAGGTGACGACGTCTTGGAGAATGTTCTGGGCGAAATCACAAAACGCATAGCCGATGCGATTCATCCTCAAAAGATAATTCTTTTTGGATCCGCCGCGCGAGGCGCGATGACCGAGGACAGCGATTTGGATTTGCTTGTGATCGCGCAAGACGGAACCCATCGTCGCCGAGCCTCCCAAAGCATATATAAAGCCTTGCGGGGAATTGGCCTGGCCAAAGACATAGTTGTTGTCACTGAGGCCGATGTTGAGGCGTATGGATCCGACCCTTCTCTGATCCTGAAAACAGCGCTTGCAGATGGGCGCGAAATTTACCATGCCGAAAAATAGACCCAACCCCGGCTCTCCGCAGGATTGGATGGCGCGAGCGCATAGCGACTTGGCCATCGCCAATGCCCCCCTGCCAGATGGCGCATATTACGAAGACCTGTGTTTTCACGCGCACCAAGCGGCGGAAAAAGCTTTGAAGGCGGTCTATCGGCATTACGGATACATTTTTAGGCGCACGCATGACCTTGATGAGTTGGTCACGGGGTTGAAGCTAAAAGGCGTACAGATACCGGCGATTCTTGAAGAGGCTACTGGCCTCTCAAATTTCGCGTGGGAAGCGCGCTACCCCGGCCTGTATGAGCCGGTTTTAGAAGAAGAGTTTCGAGAGGCTTTTCATCTGGCCAGAAGCGTTGTGACTTGGGCTGAAAAGGAGATGGCCGGTTAGTCCGACAGGCCCTCCGCACGGTTCCCGCGCTCCCTGCGTGAATTCTCGCATCTGGACAAGTGTCCTTGCCTAAAATACGCCACAGGATTATATTTAACCCTAACCGTAGCCGGTTTACGGCTCTTTCGGGTGGTGGCGCTAGATCATGGTCATGAGGTTATAGGCGTGTTGTTAGGCGTAATCTCCGACTCTCACGACAGGACGCCGGTCATCAGGCAGGCCGTGGCGTTGTTCAACGAGCGAAAAGTCTCCGCCGTACTGCATTGCGGCGACTTCGTGGCCCCGTTCGCCCTGCTCCCCTTCAAAGATCTCAAATGCCCGTTTTATGCGGTCTTCGGCAACAACGACGGCGAACGCGACGGGTTGGCAAAACTGTTTGCGGCCAACGGCTGGAGCCTTAACGACCGCCCCTGGTCTTTTGAACTCTCTGGATATAATATTACTATGCTACATGAACCCTTTTCTCTTAAAAGGTTCGTTGCGGATGGATCGCAGGATTTGATCGTTTACGGCCATACCCACGAACCGCTCTTCGAAAAAAATGAAAAAACAATGGTGGTAAATCCCGGCGAAGCGTGTGGATGGGTCAAAGGATTTTGCTCGGTAGCCGTTGTGGATATGGCAAAACGGGAGTGTGCTATAGAAAGCATCTAAAGTTGTCAAAACTTTGACAGTAATTATATGATAATTAGGTCAAATTGGATATAAATATTGCTAAATTTGATTTTAAATTAATAGATTATATTCCATATTATTTTAAATAAAATACTAATAAGGTGTAATAGGTGATTAATTAACCGTAAATGTTAAATAATTATTGACAATTATGCTTCATTCCTGTTATTCTGGCTCAACTTTATTGCTAATGGTTTTTCGGGATTGGAAAGGTTTGGTGGATGATAGAACCGGGCGGCGCTGTTCGGAATGAGCGTAAACCAAACAAGGTTAGAGAAATTCGCGAGTCCAAGATGATGAGCAAAGCCGAGCTTGCCCGGAAGACCGGCCTTTCTGTTCAGACCGTAGACCGCGTGGAAAAAGGATATTATTGCAGGCTGGACACCAAGCGGAAGATTTTAATCGCTCTGGGTCTTGATCTTGACGACCGCAACGGCGTTTTTTGCGAAGACTGACGAAATAATGGAGAGGTGAGCCGTGTTTTTTTCACTGGCAAGCAAACCCTTTCTGGGAATTGATATAGGCTCTTTTGCCGTCAAACTCGCTCTGCTCAAGAAGAGCAGTCGCGGTTTTGAGCTTCTCAACTTCGGCATGCTTCCCCTTCCCCCGGACACTATCGTGGACGGTGAGGTGGAAAACCCGGGCGCGGTCACCGACGCCATAAAGAACATCCTCAAGGCGGAGAAAATACCCTCTTCCGTCAAGAACTGCGTTTTTTCGGTTTCCGGCCAGTCCGTCATCATAAAGAAGATAACCGTTCCTCTTATGAGCGAGGACGATCTTGCCGAGTCCATCCAGCAGGAGGCGGAGCAATACATCCCCTTCGACATAGATGAAGTCAACGTGGACTTCCAGATCGTCAAATCCGAAGGCCCTATCCCCAAGAAGGGGCAGAAGCTTCAACAGAGCGAAGACCGCCAGATGGACGTTCTGCTGGTTGCGGTCAAGAAAGAGGTCATAGCCGAGCAGACCGAGATACTCGTCAACGCGGGGTTGAAGCCGACGGTGGCCGACCTCGACGTTTTCGCCCTGGAAAACGGGTTCGAGATATCGTACGGCCTGGATCAGGACGACACCATCGCGCTGGTCAACATCGGCGCCTTCGTCACCAACGTGAACATTATAGAGAACGGCATCACCGCATACACCCGCGACATCCCGATAGGCGGTAGCAAAATAACCGAGACCATCCAGAAGAAGATGAACATCGGCTACAAAGACGCCGAGAAGTTCAAGCTGGGCATTTTCGAAGGCGGGACCAGGAGAGAAGACGTGATCCCGCATGTCAAGGCCGGGGTCGCGGCCATCGCCGAGGAGATCGGCAAAACATTCGAAATGTTCCAACGCTCTTCGGAGGGCAGGGTGCGGAGGGTTCATCTATCCGGCGGCACGGCGGCCCTCGAAGGGATAGACACGCTGGTCGGGCAGGAGCTGGGGCTTTCCTGCGACATCATAAACCCGTTCAGGAACGTGAAGATAAACTCCAAGCTGTTCGATCCTGAGTATATCGAGAAGATAGCGCCGATGGCCGTGATAGCCATGGGGCTGGCCAGCAGGAGGCTCGACGACAAATGATACGAATAAACCTCCTCGCCGACCGGCACGCCAAAGACCGTTTCGCTATACAACAGCAATTGGTACTTGGGGCGGCAGTCCTTGCAGGCTCGATATTGCTTTGCGGTTTCTGGTGGTCGGCCAAGGCCAGCCAGATAGCCGATACGGAACAGCGGATCGCGCAGGCCGAGAAGGAGCGCGACGATCAGAAGCGCATCATCGCCGACGTCAAGAAGATGGAAGAGAAGGAAAAGCTGTTGGCCGCCGTCCTCAAGGCGATCGAGTCGCTGGTGGATTTAAAGCGCGGCCCCACTCCCTATCTTGACGATTTCAACGTGATGCTTCCCAGCGAGATATGGTTCACCAGCCTGACGGATGTCCGGGGCCAGTTGACTTTGCAGGGTTATTCTTTCTCTAACACGGCTGTGGCGAGGCTGATGAAGTCCGTCGAGGAGTCGGAGAACTTCTCCAACGTCGAACTGCGCGAGCTTGCCCGAAGCAAGGTTGGCGCGGAGACGCTTATGAAGTTCAACATCCAGTGCCTCACCAGCCTGGGAGTGAAGTTGCTTGAGGAAGAAAACAGGAAAAAGGCGGCGGAAGAGGCCAGCAAGAAGAAGCCATCTGCCCCAGCCAAGCCGCCTGTTGCGGCCAAGGGTCACTGAGGGGGGCGCGGATGACGACATATTGGAGTGACGGTATGGCAGTGGTATCCGATGGCTCCGGCGAGACGGCCGGCGTAACTGGAGGCGCGCTGTGGACATAGACAAACTGTTCGAGAAGGTCCCTTACGAAAAGCTGTACCCGGTGCCGGCGTGGCAGAGGTACGCCGTCCTGTTCGGGCTTTCGATAATCGTTGTCGCGTTGTTCTACTTCGTCGTCATAACCGGCGAGACGGAGACGATAGCCACACTTGACCAGAAGCTGGCGGGGATACAAAAAGAAGTGCAGGACAACCGCTCCCACGCAAGCAAGCTTGCAAAGCTCAAAGAGAAGATAGCCAAGCTCGAAGCCGACAGGCAGGAGGCCGCCAAGCAGTTGCCCAGCGAAAAGGAAATACCGGAACTGCTCGAGCAGGTCTCCACCCTCGGCACGCAAACCGGCCTTGAGTTCGTCACATTCAAGCCCCAGGCCGAGATTGTGCGGGAGTATTACGCCGAGGTGCCGGTCAGCGTCGAGGTTACGGGAAGGTTCCACGACATCCTTGCGTTCTTCGACGAGATAGCGCATCTGCCGAGGATAGTGACCATCGGCGACATAAAGATAACCAAGTTGCAGGCCGCTGGCGAGACCGGCGGCAGGGGGGCTCCGGGCGGGGCTCCAAAAAGCGGAAAGCCGGAAGCCAAATCTCCTTCGGGGGTGCAGTTGACCTGTGTGGCCACCACTTACAGGTTCATCGAGGGCTCTGTGGGCAAGGACGCCAAAGACGCCAACGCCGCCAAGGATAAGGCCACGGACAAGACCACGGAAAAGGTCGCCAAAAAGGAGGCCAACGCGAAATGAAAGCGGTTTATCTAGCGCCTTCGATTGACCGGCGCGAAACAAGCGTGGGCGAAAAAATATGAAGCCGAGGATAGTCATCGTCTTATGCGTTGTGGCCATGGTCGCATACACGGTCTACAACAATTTCGTCAGAGTGGCCCCAAGCGAGGATCTCAACGTGCGCAACTCGTTTCAGGCCATGAGCATGGGGATAAGCTTGGGCAACATTGAAGCGGTGAAGGCTTTTATCTCCCCCACATTCTCCGATTCCAAGATAAACAAGGACGATTTCCTCAAAGTGCTGGGGCTCAAACGGAAGATGTACAGCGCCAGGGTAAGCAACGTAACCGTTCAGGACGACATCGCCCTGGTCTCCTATTCGCGGGCGGAAGTGCGCGGGGACGATTCGGAGCCGATCAACGTAAACATCACCGGCGAAACCTGGATAAAGAACAAAGCCAGGCCCGGGATATGGAGCCTGCAGAAGCTCGCAGACGGCGACACATGGTTCAGGACCGCCGAAATCCCGCAAAAGAAGGTGGTAGTGGCCGTGACGCAGAAGAAAGAAGGCAGTGTGCTTGGAACTCTTGAAAAGGGAACCGGCGTCAAGGCTATGAAAAAAGGAGAGAGGTACAACTCTACGGGCAAGCGGGACCCGTTCAAGCCGCTGATAGCCATAGGGGTGTCCGATACGGAGACGCTGGCCGACGAGATATGCGAGTCCAGCAGGCCGAGGGAAGAGCTGGAGAAATACGATCTGGACGCCTTGAAGCTTGCCGGCATCATCCAGAGCGACAAAGGCCCGATGGCTTTAATTGAGACACCAGACGGGAAGGGGTACACAGTTTACATGAATATGTTCCTTGGAAAGCGGTGTGGAAAGGTTTCGGAGATGCAGGGTGATTACATACTGCTCAAGGAAAAGGTCCGAAAGCCGAGCGACAAGCCCGGCCAGTTCACGACTATTGATACTCCAATGCAACTCAGACGAGAGGAGGGTTGATCCGTGATTACGTTCCCTAAAAGGCTGGTCTTAATATACCTTGCCTTGCCGATTTTCGCCGCATGCGCTGGTGGAAAAGCCATGACCAAATCCACCGAGGCTACGCCTGCGGGGGGAGGGGTGACCACCATCAGGGACCTGTCCGCTTATGGGAACGGCGACAAGGTTGAAGTTTCCCTGGACGCCGACGGCCCGATACAGAGCGTGGCCTTCAAGCTTATGGACCCTCCAAGGCTCATCGTGGACCTGGCCGGCGCCGACATGTCATTGTTCCAGTCGCAGATACCGGTCAATCACGAGCTTGTGAAGAACATCCGCCCCTACTACTTCGCCAAGTCCAACGACTCCCGGCTGGAGCTGGAGCTAAACGGCGATGTGGACTACAAGCTCGACGACTCCACTCCCAAAAAACTTAAAATAGTCGTGCTCAAACCAGGGGCGGGCGGGACTGCGCCGGTGGCGGCCTCCTCACAGCCCGCTGTGAGCGAGAAACCGCAGGCGGCGCCAGCAGAGGCCAAAACCGCCTCATCCACGGCCAAAACATCGGCGCCGGAGAAGCCGATCATATTGGCCGAACCGTCCGGCGACGCCAACAGGGTTACGGACGTCAGGTTCATCCAGAAAGACAAAAATCTTGCCCAGGTGGAAATCACCATGTCCAAGCCCGAACCGGCTTACGAGCTTTTGAGCCGGGCGAACATGAG
>JADGAO010000087.1:9099-11964 GCA_015231995.1 Nitrospinota bacterium
AAATCACCATGTCCAAGCCCGAACCGGCTTACGAGCTTTTGAGCCGGGCGAACATGAGCAGGCTCACCATCAACCTGCCGAACACGGTAATTGAGCAGGCGGACGAGAGGCTGATCAACGTGGCCCTCGAGGGATCCAAAGTGAAAAACGTCGCGGCGTTCCAGTTCCGCGGCGGCAAGTCCCCGATGGCCAAGATCGTGGTAAACCTCGAAGAAAGCCAGCTCTATAACATATCCAGCCAGGGTTCCAAAATAACGTTGGACATAGGCGACGAGACGGTGCTGGCGCTGGCCACGGAAGTTACGCCGGAAAAGAAGAAAGTGGTGGAAGAACAGGCCCTGATAGGAACCAAAGACGCGGCCTATACGGGCGCCCGGATATCGCTGGATTTCCAGAAGGCCGACATACACAACATATTCAGGATCATCGCGGACGTGGCCGGGCTTAACATCATCACCTCCGAGAAGGTGAAAGCCACCGTGACGTTGAAGCTCAAAAACGTGCCGTGGGATCAGGCCCTGGACGTAATTTTGAGAAACAACGGGCTGGACAAGACCCAGGACGGCAACATAATCCGTGTCGCCACGATGGAAGAGGTCAGCAAGGAGAAAGAGACCGTGGTCAAGGCCAGGGAGTCCGAAGCCAAGATTATTCCTCTTTTCACCCGCGTGTTCAACGTCAACTACGAGGCGGTGGATAAGTTAAAGAAGAACCTCGAGTCCATAAAGAGCGAGCGCGGCTCCGTCGAGGTGAACGAGAGAACCAACACGATCATCGCCAAAGACATGCGCGAGAAACTCGCCGAGATGGCCAGTCTCATCGAAAAGCTCGACAAGAAAGAGCCGCAGGTGCTAATCGAGGCCAAGATCATCTCCGCCACCCGCGACAAGGTCAGGGGCCTGGGCATACAGTGGGGCGGTTACGCCAACAACACGACGGCGCTTATGTTCCCCCACACGGTCGGGGTGACGGGCGGAGCCGGAGTATCGCCAAACGTTAGCGCAAACGGCGGCGGAACGGGCGTCAACCTGCCGATCGCCTCCGGTGCGGGCGGGGCGCTCGGCGCGATCGGGCTTACCCTTGGGGCCGTCAACGGCACAGCCCTGCTCGACGCCAAACTCATGGCGATGGAGCAGGACAGCGAAGCGGTGATCATATCGAATCCCAAGATAACCACGATGAACAACAAAAAGGCCATGATCAAATCCGGCCAGCAGGTGCCGTACACCACGACATCCGCCGAAGGGACAAAAACGGAGTTCAAGGACGCGGTGCTTTTGCTGGAAGTGACGCCGCATATCACCCCCGACAAGCATATGAGGCTTTCCCTGAAAGTGACCAAGGATCGTCCATTGCCTGGAAACCCGCCGCCTATAGAGAAAAGAGAGGCGGAGACGGAAGTGCTCATAGCCGATGGAGAGACCGCCGTGCTCGGCGGGTTGTTCGAGGACACGACGAATACTGGACAGGCGATGGTGCCGGGTCTCGGAAGGATACCTTTCCTTGGCTGGTTGTTCAAGAACGAGACGACGAGCAACAACAACCAGGAACTGTTGATATTCATAACACCGAAGATCGTGGATTGAAAGGTGGTTGGGACAATGGCATACGCTATGGACTGGAAGAAGATAATCATACTGTTCGCGTTACTGCTCGCCCCATTGGCGCTTGCCAACTGCGGATTGCCGGCGGAAAACAACTCGGCCGCCAGCACAGTGGGCCCCAAGGGGCCGACGTTCCCAAGCAAGTTATATTTTGATCTGACGGTGTCGTCCATCGTCATACAATCCGGCGGATCCGTGCAAATAACCGTTCGTGTATGGGACTCCAACGGCAATATGGCCGGAGGCGTTCCGGTTCATGCTTCCGGCACCGGCAAATGGGCTACTCCCACAACGTCCACCGGCATAGATGGCATGGCTCACGGATTTTTGGAGATTACGGGTGGAGCGGGAACAGTCGCTTACATAACAATCACGGTTGAAGATAGTTCGCTTACAATACCTGTGCAGGTCATCGCTGGGACCAGCGCTAAGTAACGGGCGAGCCGGATGGTGGCTAAAGAGCGGGTTGGGCTTGGCGACCGCTCATACGACATAGTGATAGGGGGCGGACTGCTGGGCGATAAAGCCGGAAGGCTTATCGCCAAACTCGGAGGCAGGACGCTGGTGGTCTCCAACCGCAGGGTTTATTCCCTGTATGGCGGGAAGTTGACCGAAGGGCTGGAAAAAGCCGGGGTGAAGTGGGATAAGACGCTTCTCCCCGATGGAGAGAAGAGCAAGACGATGGCCTCCGTCGCCGCCCTGCATGATGCGCTTGTGGACGGGAAATACGGCCGGGACTCTTTGGTGATAGCGCTCGGCGGCGGCGTGATAGGCGACATTGCCGGGTTCGCGTCTGCGACGTATATGCGGGGCGTGCGGTTTGCGCAGGTTCCCACGACATTGCTGGCGCAGGTGGACAGTTCGGTTGGCGGCAAGACTGGCGTCAACCACCCGAAGGGTAAAAACCTTATCGGCTCGTTCCACCAGCCAAGCCTGGTGATAGCGGATGTGGATACGCTGGCGACGCTTCCGAAGAAGGAAGTTTTGGGAGGCGTCGCGGAGATTATAAAGTACGGTTGCATAGCGGATCCGAAGTTTTTTGGATGGCTGGAGAAAAACATGGAGAGCCTGGTGAACCTTGATCCAGACGTTACGGCCAGGGCCGTCGGCGTCTCCTGCCGGATCAAGGCCCGCGTCGTGGAGAGCGACGAGAGGGAGACAGGCCTGCGCGCCATACTTAATTTCGGCCATACCGTGGGACATGCGGTGGAGGCTGTAACCGGATATACCCGGTACATCCACGGCCACGCCGTGGCTATCG
>JADGAO010000088.1 GCA_015231995.1 Nitrospinota bacterium
TACTCGCGGCGGTGGGGTTTAATTAAACCCCCTCGCCACCCTTCGGATTCGCTCAGGGCAAGCTCCGTGGCGGTTCCCCGAGCTTCGGGGGACAAAAAAAGGCGTTCTTCACCTCGGACTTCTGACGCAATATTTTTTAAGAGCGAGGAGGCGGGGTGAAGAACACCCCGCCGAGCGCCAAAACAGTGTTTGTAGCCCTCACCCCAGCCCTCTCCCGCGATGTTGCGCGGGAGAGGGAGCGGTAATGAGGAAATCACGCCACCACCATTTCGACGGGGCCGATGGAAAAACGGCCTTGGCCCTGCATGGCGATTTCGGCGGAGCGCGAGGCGAGGCGGACGGTCCTTATCGATCCGTCATAATCCTTATACTCGAACGCTTTTGCGCCGACGGTGTGGAAAAAACCAGTCCCGCCCGGCCCGGCGAAGCTTTCCGCCTCCGCCCGCGAAAGGCCGCGATACGACAGCGTTATCCGCTCCTCGGTCAACGGCGACGACTGGGCGACAAGCCCGCCCCCGGCCGTCCGCGCCATCGCTGTAAAGCCGGAGCGCGTGTAGCCTCCGTCCCGCAGAGGCCACACGGACGGCGAGAAAGTGGCCGTGGCGGATGCGAATGACGGGTAGGCCATTTGCGGTTTTACCTCGCTCATCTGGGAGTCCCGTCGTCAACGACCAGGCCGGTCACGCCTAATCGCCGAAGATATCTGTCCGTCTCCGGGACTATCAGCTCGCGGGCGAGTTTCTTCGCCGATGGCCTGGCCGTCACAAGGCCGGTGGCGGGATGTTCTTTTTTTGTTGTTTTGCGTTTATCCATATTCGCCTCGTTGGTTAGATTTTTAATACAGGGTGGCGTCTTCGATCGTGGACGTCCGGTAATCCGCCGAGTAAACGCATAGCGCGGCTCCGGCGGGGACGGACGACTCGCGTATAAGTTCCAGAGGCGTCACCGCAAGGTTGAGGGTCGCGCCGTTGAGAAGATTTTTGGACGCCTCCATCAGCTCGATGGCCTCATGCCTGCGGGCCCGCTCCCCTGCGGGGTTGGCCGATGCGTGATAGACGCGGAAGGTCATCGTCCGCTCGCTCGTGGGCGCGGATGAGTGGTCGTACTCCGCGCCGATGTATGCGACAAGCGCGGCGGGCATGACAAGTCTTAGCTGGCCTTCGCCCGCTACGGCCTTTTCGAATTGCCCGCCGTAGGCGACGACGCTCCGGGCCTTGCCGCCGTTCTGGACAAGCATGGGCGCAAGCGCGGAGACGATCGCGTCCTCGACGTCTTTGACTGTCAGGTTCATCGCGTCACATCCCTTTGAGCAAGTCGCGGGAGAAAACCCGCGCAGGCGCGTTGAATACGAGCGTGGACGAAGCGTCGTCGGACGGAGCCGGTTTTTGCACGGCGCCGTCGAGAGCCGCTTTTCCTTCGGAAAGTTTTTCGAGAAAAGCCATCGCCTCTTCGCCCGCCTGTTCCCAGGCCAGGGAGATCAGGCCGCGATACCTGTGAAGGCCGCGCACGGCCAGCGCAGAGACCGCGTCGGAGACTGCGTGCGGAACGGGGTTGAACGGGACTTTGTAATGCTTGCCGGCAAACGAGTCCACTATCGCCGAAGCGTCGCGCAGGGCGCGTTCGACCGTGACGGGATCCAGCTGGCCGGAGGCCGTGGTGTCGGTGAGCTCGACGAGCGTCCGCTCGTCGACTTTGCGTTTGAGGTCGTCCAGTGAGCAGTATGACATTTATAACTCCTTTTAAACCGGGCGGCCCGGGGAGAGGGGCCCAGGGCCGCCGCCGGCGGTTCCGTAAAGCGGGCGTTACGCCCCGCCCGTGGAGCCGAACACGAGATGCGGCAGGCCGTAACCGGCCGCGCCCCTGTAGTCCACGCCGTAGATGAACTCTTTGCGCATGAAGACGTTTTCGTCGTCGGGATGGTCGAGGGCCACGAACTGGGCCTCTTTCCTCATCTGCAGGATGAAGGGTTTGGCGGGCTTTTTAAGGCAGGCCAGGAACCACCATGTCGGATGGGCCGCAAGCTCCGGGGCGACGATGACGTCGGCGGAGTTCTTCCAGATGTTGGAGACGGCCCCGGTGGTAAGCTCGGCGCGGACGATGTCGAGCGCCTCTTTCTCCAGCTGGGGCGGGACGATGATGTGCGAGGGGACGACCCTCAACGGCCTGTTCTCTTCGTTGACGAGGCTCATCATATTCTGCCGCGCGGACTCGTAGGAGCTTGCGGAGAGCGCGTCCGTGCCTTTGTTGGACCACGCCGGGCGCGACCCGTTCGGATGCGTGGCGTCGAAGAAGGGCCTGCCGTCAAAACAGTTGGAGGCGAACCCTTCGCCCAGCAGGCTGAAGATAAGCTCGTCCGGGTGCTGTTTTGCGTTCTCGCCAAGCTGGCTGAAGAGCGGGGCGTACACGCCGATGTTGTCGTCCTCCACATCGTTGCGGGAGACGGCTACGGTGGCCTCGAAATCGCGGTTCTTAATCACGAAGCCGTCGAGCGAGAGGTCTTTGACCGTCCGCTCGCCAAGCCACTCGCGCAGGCCGGGGAACGCGCCGAGCCAGCGGTACTCCTCCTGTTTGGTTTTGGAATCCACGCGCATGGCAAGGTCTGCGCTGTGGGTGGGGGATGCGTCGTAGGCTTTCTGGAAAACGGTTTTGAAACCTCTCATGGTGTCCTGCAAAGTCGTCCGGTTTATCACCGGGCCGAGCAGAAGGGGAAGGGCGAGGGAACCGTCGTGTCCATCAATGCCTGCTATCACAGCGGCGGACAGGACTGCCATCATTAAAATCGGGGTCATCTTGATCTCCTGTTGAATGGTTGTTGTTCGAGTAGCGGATTTCAGCGGGCGGCTGTGAGGATGTCCACGAAGACGGAAGCGGACGAGACCACCTCGACGATCTTGCCGCACCGGACGTGGCGGAGCTGTATGTTGTCGCTCTGGTCGCCCACGGGTAATGAACCGGCGGTAACATTAGCCAGCATTTGCGAGCCGTCGGCGCCGGTGAGCGTGAACTCGCCGCCCGCGCCCACGTTGACGGCGGAGCCGCCGCCGTAGGCCAGCGTAGTTCCGGTGGCGGTGTATGCGAGCGAGCGCGTACCGCCTCTGCTGGACGGGAGGCGTTTGAGAGCGACCCCGGTGACGTTGGCGGGCTGGGCGACAATGCCACGCCCAACGGTGTTGTCGTCCACGACATAAGCGTCCTGGTTGAGGTCGGCCTGCGTCATGCCCGAAGAGTTGAACTCGAACACGCCGCTCCTGTGTCCGTCCACCGAGGCGGCTCCATTTGAGCCTGCGGAGTTGTCGGCGCGGGTGTCGGCCTTGCCAGCGAAGGTCTGCGCGGACGAGTCCGCCGAGGGAACCGCGTAGCCCGACGAGTTGATGGAGGTCAACGCCCCGGCGTAGATCACGGTTGACGCGCCCACCGGGTGGGTGAAGAGCGTTCCGTCTTTGCGGATGGATTTCCGGTCTGTCGTAAGATTGGCCACTTGCCTTTTCCTTTCCTAAAATTGTTTTTCTTTCAGTTGCCGTACTTGCGGTAGTCGTCCACGGATACGCCAAGCAACCTGCAGACGTTGTCCTGACTCTCCGACAGCTTCTTCTCGCCCTTGACGCACGGGGTCATCAACCCGCCGAGCGGAATGGATGGGACGCTGTTTGCGATGAAGACCCTCAACGACTCCGGGTTACGCGCCGCAAGGTCGCGCGCCCAGCCTTTGAGCGACGGGGCCAGCCTGCCCGCAGACACCGCGTCGTTGACCATCGTCTCGGCTGTGGCGTTCTGCGAGTCCGCGTTTTTCGCGGCCATCTCGCCGATTTTGGCGACGATCTCTTCATCAGTCGCATCCGGCCCAAGGCCGAGCATGGCGACCGCGTCGCCGAGCGCGTTCCGGAGCGACGGCGCGGGTTTGTCCGCCAGCGCCTCCACGGCTTTGACGACTGCGTCGTCGGGCGTGTCGGGCGGGAGTTTGAGTAGCTCTTTTATTACCACGCATAAATCCTTTTTCATTCTCTTCTCCTGTGTTGAAAGCTGGTTGGAAAGCGCGGGCATGGAGTGGATGTTTGGGTTGTTGGTAAGGCCAAGGTTAAGAAGCCCGGAGATGCGCCCCCCTTCCATGATGAATACCGGCGAGAGGAAGCGGAACTCCCCCGCGCCGATGGCCTTGCCGGCCTCCTCGGTCCACTCTATGACCGCTGTTACGCCGTTTTCCGCGATTTTCGC
Organism: Nitrospinota bacterium; assembly: GCA_015231995.1. GTDB lineage: Bacteria > Nitrospinota_A > UBA7883 > UBA7883 > JACRLM01 > JADGAO01. The sequence continues at coordinate 4,213 of JADGAO010000088.1, forward strand.
GGTGTCCGTTTTAACCCATCCGGCCGCCGTGGCGCGTCCGCAGTCTTTGAGGGACTCGTGGGCGTAATCCACCACGATGTCCCGGCTCCAGACGCCCATGCGGGCGAGTATCCGCTCCGCCGCAGGGCGATCCACGACCTGCTCGCCCATCTGGTGCGGGAAGACTCCGAATGGGACGATGAGGGTTTCGGTTTTGAGTCCAGGTGTCATTTTTGTTACCTCGGTTGTTAGATTGACCCTTCGCTTCGCTCAGGGTGACAGTGCCGGATAGACCCTTCACTTCGTTCAGGGTGACAGTGTCGGATAGACCCTTCGCGGCGCTCAGGGTGACAGTGTCGGATAGACCCTTCGCGGCGCTCAGGGTGACAATGTGACAATCTGTGGGTACCTCGCCTGCGGGCCGAAGTTGTAGTCCACAAGCGGCCTTATGAAATCGTGGCTCAACGTTTCGTCGAGCGCCCGGCAATCGTATGAGATGATGTCCTGCCGAACCTGCTCGTGAACCTTGCCCAATCCGTAGGAGCCGCCGCCAGAGGCTCCGGTTTCCGTGGTCAACGTCTGCCCCAGCACCCTTTTGGACTTGAGGCGGTTGAAGAACTCCACCGTGTCCATGAACAACGATTGCGACCCGCCGACGGCGGACTGTATAAACTCCACCGTCGTGTCGTCGGAGATGACCGCCGCCGCGTCGGAGCCGAGGTTGACGACGGCGTCCTTCAACACCTGGCGGGAGCGCTCGTCGGCGGTGGGGCCGTATTTGCCGAGCCTCAGCGGGATGCCGTAAATGTCTATGAACGACAGCCAGTCCTTGATGGTGAAGTTGGTGAACAGGTAGTACCAGGCCACGCCACGGTAGAGGCCGGAGCGCAGGAACTCGCCGGGGCCGCGCCCGTTGTGGTGGAAGACGAATTTTTCGCGCGGCAGTTCCACGCCCGCCGGGTTTTGCGGGTCCAGATACTTCGGGAAATCGAGTATCCGCAGGGGGTCGTTAAAGTCGGTGAACGTGAAATACCTCTGTGGGCGGGGTATTATTTCTTTTACCACCGCTGAGCCGCCAGCCGTGTCCCAGATCAGCTCGGCCACGGAGAACCCGTGGGATACGGCGGACATGAGCGCCATCATCGTCGCGTTTTTGCGGGGGAGCGACTCGAACACGGCGCGGACGAAATCCGCGATTTTCGCCTCCATCGCCCCGCCGCCAGCGGAAACAACGTCGCGTTCGCGCGAGACGACGGCAAGCGAGCGCGTCTGCATGACGGCTCCCAAGTGCAGGTCTTTCTCCTCCATCTCGTCGAAGAAGGCCATCGCCTCCGTCACGTCGCCAGCGTCGAGACTGTTGAGCATGGCCGTAAGGCCGCCGGGGGTGAGATCGCGCGGGGCCTTGCCGTTCCAGTAGGAAAGCGGCCTGGTGGGGATGATCTCCCCACGGGTGATGCTGGGCTTCTTCATTGCGTCTGGCTCCTTGTGGTTGTAAATTTAATACTAGAATCCCGGCGCGCTTCTGCGCCTTGCCACGGAGCGATACTCCGTTACATGACGCTCCGAAATTCCGCGCGCCCCTTCGAGCGCCAACAGCCACGCCCATGCGATGTCCGCGTGGCCCGACGAGTTACGCGAGGAGACGTAGAGGATGGAGCCGGATTGCGAAGCCACCTGCCGTATCGCGGCCAGCTGGCCGATGAGGTCGCGCTCGGCGGGGATGACGACACGTTTGTCCCGAAGGCTGTTATAGCCGCCAGCGATAAGCATAGCCTTGGACTTTGCGGTGAAGGTGACGCCTTCTGCCACTTTGGGGAATGCGCGTTCGAGCCTCTCGGCCATGTCCATGCCGATGCCGGTTGCGTCCATCCGCAAAGCCGTCGCGCCGAGCCGTATGGCCGATTCCAGCGTCTCCTTCTGGATGGAAAACGGCGTGTCTTTAAGCGAGACGACCATGCGGGTCTCAAGCTTGGCGCCCGCGAGGTCGAGAATGACGATGGCGCACTGGTCGTTTTTCCTGCCCGGATCGCAACCGATGAACAACGCGCCTTTGCGGGCGGAGCGGAGCCATTCCCAATCGAGCGCGGAGGGGGCGCGGTCAATCTTGCGGAACGCGAGAGCCGATTCCGGCCCCGGCCCGAACTCCACCTGGGCGCAGGAGGTGATAATCTCCACGGGGAAGGCGGCGTCTTCCACCTCCACGAACTCTATTTCCGACTCCTGCCGGAAGGCCCGTTCGTCCATCGCGGCGTATATCTTCTTCAGATTGCCGGAGCCGTACTTTTTCACACGCGCCGACGTGGGCATCGAAAGAGCCGTCCTCGACGCTTCATCCACGTTGTCGCAGAGGGAGGAGCAGAGCCACCAGGGGACTTCGTAACGGACGAACTCGCCGAACTTGCCCCGGCTTAAATCGTGAAACACTCCATGTTTGCCCAGCGGCGTGGATTCGACGGTGAGATGATCCTCTTTACCGCGGGCGGTGACGTGCAGGGCGCCTTCGTAGATCGCCTTGGAGTTTATGCAGTGGGGAAGCTCCGACAACCCCACGTCGCCGCCGCGGCCGCGCGGGGCTTTGCCAGCCAGCGAGCGTATGACGGAGCGCGTCCCACGCGGGCTGGCGAAAGAGATTTCGTCTTTGGAGCGGTTGAGCCTGCGAAGTTTCCAGCGAGGGGGGAGCGAGTCGTGCAGTTCGTCAACGTAATCAATTTTCCCTCGCGCCTCTTCGCGGTTCATGCTCACGAAAAAGGCGTTGTACCGGGCGCGGGTCTGCGAGCGGAGGAAGAACTTGAGCGCCATTATCCACGAGCCGCCCACGCGCCTGCTTTTGAGAAGGCAGACGAACTTGGCGGGGTTGCGAAGGTAGCTGACCTGCCAGGGGTCGAGATGGACGGGTTCTCCACCGGCCTTGAGGAACGCATGGGCGAAGTTCACCGGGTCACACAACCAGGCCAGTAGCTTTTTCGCGTCCGGCCTCTCTTTGATCAAGACAGCCGGAGCCGTCATCGGCAAGCAATGCGTTGAGACGTTCGAGTTCATTTCCCTCATTCTCCATTTCCTCTATGTTTTCGCGTCCTAGTTCGGCCTTTGCCCATTCCATGGTTTGCGGTATCAGGGCCTTTATCTGCTCCGCCATCCTTTCGTCGGCGAACGAGACGAGCTTGTTGACGATTTTCGGAAGCAGACGCGCGGCGAGTTTTTTTGCGGCGTCGGCGCCTTTGCCATTGACCAGTTCCCGCTGGCAGGCGATACGCGCCATGCGGTAGCGCACATCGAGCTTTAGCAACTGCTCCGTCGGAATGCGTTCCAGGGTTTTCTCGTCTTCCGTGTACCTTCTTAAAAGGTCGCGGTAGATGGATATCTCGATCATCGCGGCCATGTCCTCCACGTCGGAACCGTTTTTGACCCTGCCGACGAATTCGCGCATGAGCCGGACGCCCTCTTTCTTGAATTGGCGGCGCAGTTCGAGAGCCTGCGATATCCCGTCCACCTCGTCGCGCAGGTCGTCGTTGCCGACGTGTCCCAATTCGCGCACTCTTGCGCGGATGGCCTCAAAAGAGAGTCCGGCTATGACCCCTTTTTCGATGAGCTTTTTTTGAGCGGGCGTTATTTCGCCAGTGGAGACGGCTTCGCTCATCACCCGGTCACTCCCGGATCGGCCAGCATTCCGTCGGCCATATCCATTCCGCTCGCGGTGATGCGGGCGAGGTAAACCATGTCGCCGTTGGCCGGATGCGTGCGCATTTCCAGCAGGCCCTTCTTCGCCAGATACCAGATGTGGTATCGCACCTGATCCACAAGAAGGCTCTCCATGCCCTGATCCACGAGGTCCTGGTGGATTTCGTCGTCGCCGTTGAAGGCTTCGGGGCATTGTCTGCAGAAGGCGAGCACCCCCGAACGGATGGCGCGTTTGACGAGCAGGCCCGTCAATCCGGGCTGGGCGGAGAGTACGCCGTGATCGGAGACGGCGCCGTCGGAGAGATCCACGCCCGCCGGGGTTATCTGGACGGAGCGCAGGCCGGAGTCCGCCGTGTTGACGGTGACGTAGCCTTTCTTCTCCAGATATGCGAGGCAATCGCGCAAGATTTTCGCGTCCAGCCCCGGAAAGCGGGGCCGCAAAGCGTTGACCAACGCCGTCTCCGCCTGCGGGAAGATATATAGTCCGGCGAGCATGGTCAACGCCTGCTTTCGAAGGCTACGGGAATTTTCAGTTCTCATGTTGTGGGCCATCAGTCCCTGACTCCGTGTGAAATGACGTAGTTATAAATAGCTTCCACCATGCTCTGGATGTTGCCAGCCAGCAGGTTGAACTCGTGGCGCGACACAGCTTGCGAGCGCAGGCTCTCGATTTTCGAATTCATCTCGTCCCTTATGTCGGCGTGGGCAGAGTCGAGTTTGTCGCGCAGTTCGTCGAGGCGAAGGGAAAGCTCCGCAGACTTCTTTGCGGCGCCGTCCAGCTTCTCCTCGACGGAGGCGATGGCCCTGCGCAGGAGCGCAAGCAGGGCCGACCAGCCCACGCCGATGAGGGCGAGAAGGAATCTGTTGTCGTCGAGCATGGAAGACTCCATCACAGCGTATTAATAAAGAGGAGGCAGGCGCGGCGGGAAGGACGGCCCCCGGACATACGGGCGGAGCCTCGGATGAAGAGGCAGGCGGGAGCCCAGTCAGGCGGGATGCAAACGGAAGGGATGTCCGTATCGCAGGGAACGTTCGGGAGCCGTTCCACCCGCCGCGCCATAGAAGTCATAGTCGCCTCCAATAGTTTCGTCAGTCGCCAGGGCCGCTTTCGGCCCCGCGATGTCCGGCGTTTGCCGTACACACGATGGACTTTACGCGAAAGTATCGGAGTATGAAATCGCAGGTGAAAAGAAAGATAAACTTGTAAAAGATGAGCGATTTGAGGGATATGAGCGACTTGAGGGACTTGAGGGACTTGAAAAACGTGAGGGATTTGAAAAAGGTGAGGGACTTGAGGGATGTCGCTTCGCAGTGGGGCAGTGGGGCTCGTTTGTCGTGAAGGTTGCCGCAGGCAATAATTAGTTCTCCCTGAAGAACCTTGAAATCTTCAAAACGTCCAGATAAACCAGCTCTTTTTTCTATTTTTAGCGGCCAATTAATCGCAACAAATTGGCGGTTTGCCCAAAAAACATGGTGATTTTACGTTGTAGAAGAATTGTCGAATTCCATCTCCAATCAGCAAAAGCATATCGGATAGCGTAAATCCAGCTTTGTTCCACTTACTTGCTAATGAGGCTTTGCATAAGTCGTTGACCAATGATCCTGCTCCCTCTCCCGCGCAACATCGCGGGAGAGGGTTGGGGTGAGGGAAACAAACAGTGTTTTGCGTTAGAGCCATGTGAACTCAACATTATCCCGGATTTTCCATTAGAGAATTTTCAGGGGCTAAAAACAGGCGAGAACTTGACCGGCGGATCAAAATTCTTCGACCGGTCCCGCGAGGTCTTCACCCTCGTAATGGAAAAGGGCCAGCCCTTCGGTCTTGATAGTTTCTGGTTTGCGTGAAGTCGCCTGGAATTTCATCGGGCCTCCCTGGATTGGCAATGCGTCTGCTATTAATCAGCCAGCGGCATGTTCAACACTATGACCGCGTTGAGCAAGATATTACGCGATGATTCCGCCATCAACCGTTTAGCTGAATTTCAAAGTGGAAGGCTCTTTTACAGATGGTTGTCATCTTGGCCAGCTTCCATCTTGGCGGAACGATTACGGGCGGGCTCTCTTGTTCCGCTCCCAAAAATACTTAAGCTTGAAAAGCGCGGGATATGCGAGAATAAGAAATCAAAATGACAAAAAGGGAAGATATGATTTCCTTATATTCATTGCAATGCGACGTATGCGGCGGCGACGCCATGTCGTTCCTGAATTCCGACTCGCCGGATTTGATCGAACAGTTCGAGACCCCTGGGAGCAGGCGCTGAGTATCATGATGGTGGAAGGCGCGATCACACGAGGCCCGGGGCAGCGCCCGCAGGGGCGCCCATTCCTTGGTGTACAATAATAAAACCAAATGGGGGGTACATGAAAAACCTTCTTTCACTTCATGGGCTCGGATGCGGCGGCGACACCATATCCCTGCTGAACGCAGAAGAGCCAGACCTTTTGACCGCCTTGGAGATGCTGGGCATAAACATAGCCTGGCACCCCTCGCTCTCTATTGAAAAGGGCGATGAAGTCTTGGAAATCTGCGCCGATTTTATTGAAGGAAGACGAGTCCTCGATTATTTCATAATAGAAGGCGCGATACCCACTTCACCGGACGGAAGCGGCCGGATATTTGAATTTATGGGCAAACCCTTTGGCGAATGGGTAAAGGCGCTGTCAAAGGTCGCTGAATACACCATTGCCGTTGGCACATGCGCTACCGCCGGAGGAATACCTGCGGCGCCGAATAATCCAACAGGCGCCACGGGGGTTCAATTTTCCAAGGACAAAATCGGAGGGATTTTAGGCGAGGATTATCGCTCTAAAACCGGGTTTCCTGTCGTAAATATCCCAGGATGCCCTACTCATCCCGACTGGATTCTGGAAACTCTCTATCTGATTTCACAGAACAAACTGACTCTAGACGGTCTTGATCACGCCAACCGTCCCGCGCATTTTTATAATAACGTCGCCCACCATGGTTGCCCCAGGAATGAATTCTATGAATTCAAAGCGTCCGCGAATGAACTTGGGCAGATGGGATGCCTCTTTGAGCATCTGGGTTGCCGGGGAACACAATGCGAATCCGACTGCAATATCCGTCTCTGGCTCGGCCGGACAGGGAGTTGCACACGGGCAGGTTATGCGTGTATCGCCTGCACTTCCCAGGAATTCCCCCACAATACCAGCTATTTCAAAACAGAGATGGTGGCCAATATACCCAAAACCCTCCCCAAAGACGTCGCCAAGTCGTGGTATATCGGGCTTGTCGGACTTTCTAAAATGGCGACTCCTGAAAGGCTGAAGACTAATGCCGTGGCGACGCATAATAAGCATGTCGTTAAAAAGGACAAATGAGGTTTTATGGCTAAAATAACAATTGCGCCTTTCAATCGCGTTGAAGGCGATCTGAAAATAAAGGTTGAGCTGAAAGATGGCAAGATATTCGATGCGCAGGCATCGGGCGTCATGTTTCGCGGTTTTGAATATATCCTTAAAGGACGCTTCCCGGAGGACGCCCTTGTCTATACACCCAGGATATGCGGGATATGCTCCATCTCTCATTCTGTGGCGTCATCAAATGCGCTCGCGGCGATATCCGAAGATTTCACCCCTTCGAGAAGCGGTCAACACGCAAAAAACATAAGTCACGCCACAGAAAACGCCATGAGCCATATTACGCAGTTTTATCTCTATTTTGCGCCTGATCTGTTAAATAAAAAATACGCCGGGCTTAAATATTATCCGTTCATAAAAAAGCGGCTGACGGCGTTAAAAGGAGAATCCGTCAAAACCATAATGACTGAAAGGAAAAGGTTCCTTGAGATACTCGGCCTGATAGGCGGGAAATGGCCCCACACCCTCGCTCTCCAGCCGGGTGGTATCACCAAAGCGCTCACAACTTCCGAGATATTCCGCATAAAAGGCGTCATTAAGCATTTTACAACTGTGATGGAAACGGTTCTGCTCGGAATGCCTGTCAAATCGTATCTTCAAATAAAATCCATAAATAATTTTGAATCCGCTTTAATGGAAGCCAGCGCCAGCGCATCGGATATGGCCTTCTTTTATCATTTCTCAAAAG
>JADGAO010000089.1 GCA_015231995.1 Nitrospinota bacterium
ACTATAGCCGTAGCGATCACCTTTTTGGCCGCTGGCCACGTATTCGCTCAGCAGGTCGAAGGTGAAGATAACATAATAATGGGTAAACGGCTCTTCCACTCCTATTGCTCCATCTGCCACGGCGATGATGGCGTAGGAAAGGGGCCGCTGGCCGCCAAGCTCAAAGGGCTTAAGAGGCCTGTCGCCGACCTTACGGGCGAAAAGTACCAGAAGATGAATTCCCAACAGCTTCTCGACCTCATCAAGGGGTACAACCGCGAGATCACCAACATGCCCAAGTGGGAGAACGTGATACCGGACAAGAACCTCAAGAACGTGGCCGCTTACATCCTCCTGCTCACACAGAAGGACATAAGGATGAGGGGCGACGCAAGGCGCGGGCGCGAGATTTTCCGCCAGAGTTGCGTGGCCTGCCACGGACAGAACGGCGAGGGGAACGGCGTGTTAGTGAAGATGCTGGAGGCGTCCAAAATACCCAACATGCCCTCAAAGGGGCACAGCCAGATATCCGACGAAGAGATGATAAAGATCATCACCAATGGCAAAGGCGAAGTCATGCCGCCGTGGGGAGGGGTGCTTAGCTCCGAAGAGATCAAGGACGTGGCCGCATACGTTCACTCGATGTACAAGAAGTAGCCTTCGTCAGAAGAACGGCAATTCTACAACCCGCTCCGTTGAAAGACGGAGCGGGTTTTTTGTTTGATTTATCCCTATTCCGAAATTCAAGCCAATTGCCAAACCTATTGGGGCTGTCTCCCAAATGCTCGGCGGGGTGTTCTTGTACATTTGCAGGGCGAAGCGAAGGCTCCATTCTTTTCCCTCCCCTTAGAAAGGGGAGGTGGCGCGTAATCGCGCCGGAGGGGTTTAATTAAACCCCCTCGCCACTGCGTGGCGGTCCCCCTTCCAAGGGGGACAAAGGGGCGTTCTGCACCCCGCCGTCCTCCGGTAGGGGCGGTTCGAGAACCGTCCGCCCTCTAAGACGGGCGCATCGTGATGCGCCCCCTGCCAGATGGAGGTGAAGAACACCTCGAACAGCGTTTGTCGCTTCTGTTTTACCATTTGGGACAGCCCCATATTCTTATTTTGTAGCGACCCTGTTCGTTGCCCTTGCTGATCCGGGCAACGCCGCCGGGTCGCGGCTACAAAGAGATTACATGCGTCGGGGAACAAAATTTTGACCATCACTCCTGTGGCCTGTATAATCGTTGGAAGCTGGTTTATACGGCCTTGTGAAATTTTGGAACATGGCCTTTTTTATACGGCGTGGCTATTGTTGGAGGGCGAAGGCTTCTTACGCGAATGTGGGGAAAAAAAATAAGAAGGGACGAACCCAGATATCCGTCTGCGGATGTGCCGCTACCTCCCAGCGAGCCTCTGCCAAGGGCCGGAAACACATATAAGGCCGATCCGGTGGTGGAAAGCGCAAAGCACAGGATGGCCGATGAGATGGAACGGGGCCATACGCCCTACAATTTCTCCGGTGAAATCAAGGGCGGCGGTTTTGGGATGAGTCCCGTGGCCACAGCTTCCGCTGTGGCGCTTATCGCAGTGTTGGCGATCGGGTTTCTGGCCTGGAAATTCCTGATGGGCGTTTCCGGCAAAATGGACAACCTCGGAAGAAACATGGCGGCCATATCCTCCCAACTGCAATCCGACAGGGAAGCGGCGGAAGCCCCTCGCATTGCGTTAGTGCGCTCAGAACTTCGGAAGACGATAATCGCGCTCGATTCGGCGATATCGCTGGGCGACCCCGCCGTTACAAGCCAGGCGATGAAATTGCGAGACGAAGTCAAAGACCTGCTCGGCTCGATCGAGGCTCCGGCGCTCAGGGCGGAGGGGGGGCGCCCAGCAGGACAGGCGTCGTCTTCCAATGCGCAGGATCATCAACCAGTAGCGGAAAAAGCCGCCCCTGTGGTGGCCGCTAAACCTGTGGCTCAATCGCCAGCCGCGCCTGTGGCGGCCCCGGTTGCGAAAAACAATCCTGCCGGAGCCGATGCTGTGAAAATGGCCGATCCTGTTCCCGCTCCATCGCCTGAAGCCAGCGAAAATATTCAGAGGTGACGGGCGCAGGCCGCCCCTATTTTCTTGAAATTAGGTAACGCAAATGAGTCTCATTAACGAGCTTGACGAGGTTTTCCGCTTTGGTTTGCGCCAGTTCACGGGTTTTCTTGAGATATTGAAGCTCAAGATAAGGATCATCGGTTTCTCAAACAAGCGAAGCGGCGTGCTGACGAAACTAGGGGAGATGACCCACAAAGCCGTTGTCGAGGGCAGGCTGGATCCGGGCGACGATGTCATCCGCAAGTTTTCAAGCGAGGCGCGCACTGCGGAGCTGGAGATATCGTCCGCCGAGGAGAGCATAAACGCCAAGCGCGAAGCTTTAAAAGAAGACATGACGATTTTCAAATCCCGGTTCAAAGACGACGATGACAGCTCCGCCGAGGCGGGCCGAAGCGTCAATTCCGGCAAAGGGCCGGGGGTTGGCGCGTGAATATCCGCGCTGGCGTTACCGGTCGGGATGGCCTGATGGCTGTTAAGTTGATTTTCGGACTCGCTGTTGTGTTTATGTTCGTTTCTTTCGCCGCCCTCAACCAAAAATCGGTCACGGTGACATATTACGGCTACGAAGGCATCGCCCCCGTATGGCTGGTTTCGGTAATAAGCTTTGCGCTTGGCGCCGTGGCGGCGGGCGCTTTGGGGGCGTTCACCATTATCCGCGAAAAAAGCAGGAGTTTTAGCCTTTCACGCAGGCTTGCCCGCGCCGAAGACGACCTGCGGGATATGAGGCAGAAAAGTTACGCGCAAAGCGGGCAGGGCGATCAATCTCCGCCGCGATCGTCATAAGGGTAATTTGCCGGACTAAAACAGAGCCACTCCTTGCATACATGTGTCGCTTCCAAAAGGTTTCTCCGATAATCAAACCAATGCCTCGCCACGTTTCGCTATTGTCCAAATTGGGAGATATAGATTGAGATACGGGCTTGCGCGTGGTAATTTAGATTGTTACAGGTTCAAGGGGTTTCATTGCGCGCCGCCAGGTGGCGAATGCGTAGGAAGGCCTCGCCGAAGAGACGGCAGAATCGGCGTTAAAGCCGCCGGGAGCCGTTCTGAATTGTGAAGCTTACTCCACAAAGGAGATGCGGTTTTGAATCAGTTCTATAAAAATCTCGCCCTATGGCTCGTGGTAGGGCTTGTGATGATCGCCCTTTTTAACATGTTCAACCAGCCTCATGTCGCCAGCAAGGAGATTTCCCTCACCGAGCTGATGGACGGCGTTGAGAAGGGGCAGGTGTCCGAGTTTGTCGTCCAGGGTGAAATAGGCCGTGGCAAATTCGGCGACGGCAAGCTCTTCCAGGTATACCTCATGGAGTATCCAGACCTATTCAAGGAGCTTCGCAAGGCTGGCGTGAAGGTCACGGTGCGTCCGGCGGAGTCCACGCCCTGGTATATGAGCGTACTGGTCTCATGGTTCCCGATGATACTTCTCATCGGCATCTGGATATTTTTCATGCGCCAGATGCAGAACGGCGGGTCGCGCGCTCTCTCCTTCGGCAAGAGCAAGGCCCGTATGGCCACCGACAACTCCAAGAAGGCGACGTTCAAAGACGTCGCAGGGGTTGAGGAGGCCAAGGAGGATTTGCAGGAGATAATCGAATTCCTTAAAACCCCCCGCAAGTTCCAGAAGCTCGGCGGCAAGATACCCAAAGGCGTTTTGTTGATGGGGCCTCCAGGCACCGGCAAAACCCTGCTCGCCCGCGCCATAGCCGGGGAAGCCAGCGTGCCGTTTTTCTCGATTTCAGGATCGGACTTCGTCGAGATGTTCGTCGGCGTTGGCGCATCCCGCGTTCGTGACCTGTTCGAGCAGGCCAAGAAGAGCGCGCCGTGCATTATTTTCGTTGACGAGATAGACGCGGTTGGCCGTCATCGTGGGGCAGGCCTTGGCGGCGGACACGACGAGCGCGAGCAGACGTTGAACCAGCTTCTTGTGGAGATGGACGGTTTTGAAGGCAACGAAGGCGCGATAGTGATAGCCGCCACCAACAGGCCCGACGTGCTCGACCCGGCCTTGCTCAGGCCGGGCAGGTTCGACAGGCAGGTGGTTGTGTCACGGCCCGACATTGGCGGGCGGGAGGCCATCCTCAACGTGCATGTCTCCAAAATTCCGCTGGACGCCGATGTGGACATCAAGGTGCTTGCGCGCGGCACTCCGGGCTTTACCGGGGCCGACCTGGCGAACCTCGCAAACGAAGCCGCCCTCCTTGCGGCGCGCGAGGATGGGGAGAAGGTGAGCATGCGCCATTTCGAGATGGCCAAGGACAAAGTCATGATGGGCGCGGAGCGGCGCTCCATGATAATAAGCGACAAGGAAAAGAAAAACACCGCCGTGCACGAGGCGGGACATGCGCTGGTGGCCATACTTACCCCTGGGGCCGACCCGATCCACAAGGTGAGCATAATCCCGCGCGGCAGGGCTTTGGGCGTCACCCAGCAACTGCCTGTGGACGAAAAACATACGCATCCCAAAGACTATCTTATCTCCCGGCTGGCGATACTCATGGGCGGACGGGCGGCGGAGGAGATTGTCCTCGACCAGTTCACCACAGGCGCGTCCAACGATATAGAGCAGGCCACCAAACTTGCGCGCAAAATGGTTTGCGACTGGGGCATGAGCGACCGTCTCGGTCCGGTGGCTTTCGGCCAGCGGGAGGAACAGATTTTCCTTGGCAGGGAAATAAGCCAGAACCGCGAATATTCCGAGAGCACTGCGATAGAGATAGACAACGAGGTGAGGGGCTTTGTCACCACCGCCTACAAGACGGCTAAAAACATTCTCACCGAGCATCGCGCCGTCCTCGATGAAATAACCGCGCTACTGCTTGAGGCGGAGGTTGCGGACGGCGCTGTGATCGCAAAGCTGGTCAATGAAAGCCTGGCGGGGAAGGGCGTTTCCGGCGGTAACGGGAACCAGGTTGGCGCGTTACCCGGCGCGGATGTGGCGCAGGCATCCTCCTGAAGGGAAACTTTGCGTAACATGCGATTGACGTTCGGCGGGGTGTTCTTCACCCCGCCGTCTTTGCTTGTCAAAGAGACTGCATTAGGAGTTCGAGGTGAAGAACGCCCCGGACAGCGCCATGGGCTTTACCCAAAGTTCCTCTCCTGAAGGGGGTGGCGTTGCAATGAGGCTTGTTAGTGAACAGCGAAGGGCGGGGATAATCTTTCCGGCGAACCGATGACGCAAACCAATCCTCCATCGCATCTTTTCTTCGTTCCGGCCATTTTCCTGGCCGTGATAATGTTGACCGTCTACATGGCTTCCCAGTTCTTTTTCGGAGGCGCGTTTGATACGTTGACTGCGGGGTCTTTGGCGGAGTTTGAAAAGAGCGCGAGCAGGCTGGCCGGTGAGATGGTGGCGGAAGTCGTCAATGTCATCGAGGGGCCACCGCGCCGCAAACTTTTTCCGGCGTCGCCAGTAAATCACAAAGAGGTTGTCAACCCGGGCGAGCCGGTGACTCTGATGGATTTTACGTCACCAGGCCAGGCGGCGGCCCTGGATGTCAGATCAACATCGGACATGAAAGCGAAGTTTCTAATAGACAGCGTTGAAGGTTCTCCAAATCCTGTTTCCGCGAAGCTTGTTGTTGTCATGAGCGGGAATGCTGGCGGGAACTCCTTTGCAAGCGGACGAATCGCTATGCCGGAACCCGTCGCTGTCGGGGAAAAGAAGGCGTTCGCCTTGAGCGTCAAAGGAAAAGGGATCAAGACCGTCCGTATAGCGGCGCAGGAGCAGAAGGGGAGCCAGTATATTCTATGGGAAAAACGCGGAGTTCCGGTCGGTGCGCAATGGAGCGAGGTTGCCATACCGTTCGCAGATTGCGACATTTGGCTTTACGATTCCAATAGCCGCAAATACACCCGGTTCCTTAATAATCCAGAGCCGAAAAACATTACCGAAATCCGCGCGTTCGTCCAACCCGCCAATCTTACGGACGCCACCGCCATGTTGTGGGTGGATTCCATCTCGTTGCGCTGAGAGATATCCGTGTGAATCTGGCAAACCATCAACCAAGGTGTCCAAGTGAAAATACTGCTTTCTAACGATGACGGGATAAACGCCAAGGGCATAGAAGCCATGCGCGACGCTCTTGAGAAGATAGGAGATGTTTTCGTGGTCGCGCCGGAGACGGAGATGTCCGCCGTGGGGCACGCTATCACCATCACCGACCCTTTGCGCGTTCGCAGGGTGATGAGAGACGGCGCGCTGTTCGGCATCGCCGTGGACGGCACGCCGGCGGACTGCGTGAAGATAGCCGCTCGCGCCATCCTTACGGAAAGGCCGGATATTGTGGTCTCCGGCATCAACCAGGGGCAGAACGTGGCCACCAACGTCATATATTCGGGCACAGTCTCCGCCGCTACGGAGGGGATGATACTTGGCATTCCATCTATCGCCATATCGCTTGCGTCGTTTACGTCGCGCGATTTTTCGGCGGCGGCGGAATACGGCGTGAAAATGGTCCGCATGGTTCTTGAGAAAGGTTTGCCGGAGGGCGTCCTGCTTAACGTCAACGTGCCAGCGATCCCTGCGGACAAGATCAAGGGTGTGAAGGTATGCAGGATGGGGATAAGCAAGTTCCGCGAGGTTTTCGATAAACGGGTTGACCCGAAGCAGAACGATTATTACTGGCAGGGCGGCGAGATGGTGTTGTACAAGGAGGACAGTGACGCGGATATCGGCTTTCTCGAAGAAGGTTACGTGACGGTGACTCCCATACATTTTGACCTGACGCACCGCGAATTTATGGAAAACATGAAAGGTTGGGGATTGTAAGAGATGAAGTACGCAGTCGAACCGTCAGCTATAAAAGGCGAGGCTCTTATTCCCGCCTCCAAATCGCACACGATACGCTCGCTCTTCTTTGCGGCTCTGGCCGATGGCGAGTCCACGATAACCAACCCGCTCGATTCCGATGACGCGCGTTCGGCCCTCACCGCAGTGACGGCGATGGGCGCGATGGCTGAGGTGAAAAAATCCGCATGGAGAGTGTGGGGGCATGGCGGCGACGTCAAGTATCCATCCGAACCTGTGGATGTGGGCAACTCCGGCACCACGGCGCGGTTTGCGCTTTCGATGGCGGCGCTGGGCAGGTTCACGGTGAACATAACGGGAGACGAGCAGACACGCTCCCGCCCGATGGGGGCGTTGTTGGATGCGTTGGCCAATCTTGGCGCCCAGACCAGCGGAACCAACGGCAAGCTTCCCGCAAAGGTGAAGGGGCCTCTGATCGGCGGGACTACATCGGTTGACGGAACATCGTCGCAGTACTTGTCCAGCCTTCTCATTCACACGCCTTACGCTCCCAAAGACACGGTAATAACGCTGTCGCATCTTAACGAAAAACCTTACGTCGAGATGACCCTGCGCTGGCTGGACAAGTTCGGGATAGAGTATAAACGCCAGGGATACGAACGGTTCGAGATAAAAGGCGGCCAGCGATACAAACCGTTCAAGGAGCAGATACCCGGCGATTTTTCATCCGCCGCGTTTTTCGCCTGTCTCGGAGCCATGCCGGGAAACGAGGTGAGCCTGCTGGGATTGGACATGGGCGACTCGCAGGGTGACAAAGCCATTTTCGAGTATCTGGAGAAAATGGGCGCGGACGTTTCGATAGGGAAGGATAAAATCACGGTTAAAGGCGCCAATTTAAAAGGCGTGAAGCTCGACCTGAACGCCACGCCGGACGCGCTACCTGCGATGTCTGCGCTGGCGGCGTTGGCCGAAGGGACGACGATCCTGGGCAACGTTCCGCAAGCGAGGATAAAAGAGACCGACCGTATCGCCGTGATGGCCAAAGAGCTTACGAAAATGGGGATCAAATGCGAGGAGACGCCGGACTCGTTGATCGTCCACGGCGGGAAACCCAAAGGCGCGCAAGTGACCAGCCACGGAGATCATCGCGTGGTGATGAGCCTCGCTGTGCTCGGAACGAGGGCTGAAGGCGTGACCCATATAGACCGCGCCGAAGCCGTCGGCGTGACATTCCCAAACTTCGCGGAGCTGTTCAGGAACTGCGGAGGGAAGCTTACGGAGATGAAGTGATTCACTTTCACTTTTTTTATGTATATATTGCGCGACTATTTCGTATAATGCAACGTAACAGGTTACGGGCATGTTTGGATGATAACCGGTTTCAGGCACAAGGGACTTCGCAGATTATACGAAACCGGAAGCAAATCCGGGGTTATGACTCTTCACGCGGAAAAGTTGAGGCTGATCCTGGCGTTGCTTGACGCCGCCAAGAGTCCTGAGGGATTGAATGCGCCAGCGTTGAGGCTACACAAACTGAAAGGCGATCTGGACAGTTTCTGGTCCGTCACCGTCAGCGGAAATTGGCGCGTTATATTCCGCTTTAAGGGTGAAGACGCTTGTGATGTTGATTATGTGGATTATCATTGAGAGTGGAGATTGAAAATGCCCATGCATAACCCGCCCCATCCCGGCAAGGTGTTGAAGGAACTGTGGATGGAGCCGATGGGTATCACCATCACAGCTTTGGCAGAGGCGGCTGGGGTTACGCGCAAGGCCATGTCGGAGCTTGTAAACGGCAAATCCGGCGTAAGTCCGGAGATGGCTATCCGTCTGTCAAAGATTTTCAATACTGAGCCGGAACTCTGGCTTGGGATGCAGATGAACCGCGACCTTTGGGTGGTGAAAAAGAAGTCGTCCCGAATAAAGGTCAAACGCCTCGCGGCGTGAGTTTCCTCTATCCGGTTAACTCCACGCCATCCCGTTCAACAGCCTTCCCCTCCGGTTTTATCCAGTTGGCCAGCTTCTCCATGTAGTAGTAAATGACCGGCGTGATATAGAGCGTAAGCGCCTGCGAGAATATCAGCCCGCCAACAACCGCCAATCCAAGCGGCCTGCGGGCTTCCGCTCCTGCGCCCAATCCTATGGCGATCGGCAACGTCCCCATCAGCGCGGCCATCGTGGTCATCATTATCGGGCGGAACCGGATAACGCACCCCTCGAAAATAGCGTCCATCGGCGATTTGCCGTCGCGCCTTTGCGCAGTAAGGGCGAAGTCTATCATCATGATCGCGTTTTTCTTGACGATGCCCACCAGCAATATCACGCCAACAAACCCGTAAACGTTAAGCTCTTTGTCAAAGGCCGTGAGCGTGAGAAGCGCTCCTATCGCGGCGGATGGAAGCCCGGAGAGGATGGTGATGGGGTGGTGGAAGCTTTCATACAGAATGCCCAGAACGATATAGATAGCCAGAACCGCCATCATGAGAAGAAGCATAAGCCCTGCGGCTGAATCCTTGAAAGCCTGCGCCGTTCCCTGAAAGCTGGTTGTCACCGTTTGCGGCAAAACCTCTATGGCCGCCTTGTTGACAATCTCCACCGCCTCGCTGAGTGCAACTCCGGGCTTGAGGTTGAACGAAAGAGTTACGGCGGGAAGCTGGCCAAGATGGCTGACCGTCAACGGCCCGGATTCTTCTGCCATTCTTGTCACCGTGGACAATGGAACCAACGCCCCAGACTGCGACCGCATGTAGAGCAGATTGAGGGCCGGCATCTCTCTCTGGTATTCAGGCAGAAGCTCCATGATGACCTTGTACTGGTTGTCCGGCGCGAGGATGGTGGAGACCTGGCGCGAGCTGTATGCGTAACTCAACGTGTCCTCGATCTGGAACGGGGAAAGCCCCAGGGCCGAGGCTTTATCGCGGTCTATCTCCAGGTTCACCTGCGGGTTGGACAGTTGCATGTCGCTGGTGACGTCTTGAAGCTCATGGATATCCTTGAGCCGGTTCTCAAGCAGGACGGAGCTACGGTAAAGTTCCGCAGTGTCCGAGCTTTGAAGGGTGAACTGGTACTGGCTTTTGGTAAGTTGGCCGCCGAGCCGTATCGGGGGCATGTTTTGCAGGAAAAGGCGTATCCCAGTGACGCTTGCGGATTTCTCCCTCATCTCCTGCACGAACTCGTCGGAAGTAAGCTTGCGTTCGTTGCGCGGCTTGAGGCGGATGAAAATCCTGCCGGTGTTGCCGGTTGCGTTCGGGCCGCCAGCTCCAACTGAAGACGAGAGTGAATGGACGTTTGGATCGGCCAGGATAAGCGCGGCCATTTCTTTTTGCCTCTCCGTCATGGATTCGAACGAAATACCCTGCGGAGCCTCTGTGAAGGTGAAAATGAACCCGGTGTCTTCCGCAGGAAGAAAACCGGTGGGAGTCTTGTTAAAAAGGTATATCGTTACGGCCAGAAGCGCGATTGTCACCATCAACGTCGTCTTGCGCCACCCGATCACCACCGATAGGCTCCGCTTGTACGCAGAAAGCAGGGAATCGAACATTCGCTCCAGTAGGCGGTAAAGAAAACCGCCCGTCCCGGCTTTGTGAGGCCGCAGAAACCTGCTACACAACATCGGCGTAAGCGTTACCGACACAAAACCGGACACGAGCACCGCCACGCTTATCGTGACTGCGAACTCGTGCATCAACCTTCCCATCACCCCGCCCATAAAAACGATGGGGATAAACACCGCCACCAGCGATAGCGTCATGGAGACGATTGTGAACCATATTTCCTTCGACCCGTTAAGGGCGGCGGTAAGCGGCGGCTCGCCTTTTTCCATATGGCGGGAGATGTTCTCCAGCATGACGATAGCGTCATCCACCACGAACCCGACGGCGAGTATCAAAGCCATCAACGAAAGGTTGTTCACGCTGTAGTCCAGATACCACATGACCGGGAACGCGCCTATCAGCGATATCGGCACGGCGAGGCTTGGAATGATGGTGGCGGTGACGTTCCTCAGAAAAATGAAAATTATCAGCACCACAAGCGCGATGGCGATAAGAAGCGTCTTCTGCACATCCTCAAGCGACTCGCGGATGGAGACCGACCTGTCGTACAGCGTGTCCAGCTGGACGGTGGCCGGAAGGCGCGCGCCAAGCTCCGGCAATAATTTTTTTATGTTGTCTATAACTTCCACCGTGTTGGAGCCGGGCTGGCGTTGCACCGCGAGAATTATCGCCCGCGAATTGTCCCGCCAACTGGCTATCTTGTCCTCTTCCACGCTGTCTATTGCGCGCCCGATATCGTTGATACGCACCGGCGAGCCGTTCCTGTAAGCGACGATCATCGGGCCGTAGGCCGCCGCGTCGTTAAGCTGGCCGGAAGCCTGCAATGTGAGGGCTCGGAATTTGCCGTGCAGGACGCCTGTGGGGATTGTGACGTTGTTTCTCTGGATTGCGGCGGCGGCTTCATCCAATCCTATCCCGCGCGACGCCATCGCCAGCGGGTCCAGTTGTATTCTGACCGCGTATTTCTGCGAGCCGTAAATGGCCACCTGCGCCACGCCGCTTATCATTGATATTTTCGGAGCCACGATCGTGTCCGCGTACCCGGTTATCTTCGATAACGGTGTTGTGGGCGACGACATCGCAAGGAAGAGGATGGGCTGATCGGCCGGGTTGACCTTCTGGAACGTGGGAGGGTAGGGCATGTCCGCAGGCAACTGCCTTGTCGTCTTGGTAATCATCGCCTGGACATCCTGCGCCGCCGCGTCTATATCCCTGCTCAAGGCGAATTGAAGGGTGATCTGCGTCCTGCCAAGAGAGCTTGAGGAGTTCATGGACTCCAACCCGGCGATTGTGGAAAGTTGGCGCTCCAGCGGCGTGGCCACGGCCGACGCCATCGTCTCGGCGCTGGCTCCGGGAAGGCTCGCCGAAACCGAGATGGTGGGAAAATCCACATTCGGCAAATCGTTCACCGGCAGAGTGCGGTATGCGAACAGACCGAACAGTATGATGGACGCCGTCACCAGCGTCGTCATTACCGGCCTTTTGATAAAAATCTCAGAAACGTTCATTTCGACAACCGTCCAATAATTGTCATCCT
>JADGAO010000008.1 GCA_015231995.1 Nitrospinota bacterium
GTAAACTCCGCGTAGCGAAGTGAAGAATCTCAATGAAAAACAAAGCAATCAGGAGTCAAAGCTTTTTCAACTTCGGAATCAGGGATAAATTCAACTGCCAGCAACCGATTGGAAAATATATTGAGTTGGATTTTTTTTCACCCACCCCCTTCCCCCTCCCCTCAAGGGAGGGGTGAAGAGTAAGAGTAGTAGAGGGACAGGTCTTTACGGCGTGTTGTAGTCCACAAGAGCGCCGCCGAAATCTTCATTGGAAGCGCAGGACGGCGGGGTTACGCTTTTCAAGCTTAAACACCCCGCCAAGCGACTTTATGACATCCGTCAATAAAGCCAGCAGGCCGTTTCCGTCTCTTTCCCCACTTTCTTCAGCTCCGGTATTTTCACACGGCATACATCCATAACTTTCGGGCAACGTGGATGGAACGCGCATCCCGGCGGGGTGTCCATAAGGCTCGGCACCACGCCTTTTATCTCGCGTAGCCGCCCGTCGCCTCTGCGTCTGCTGGTTACGGAATCCAGCAGACCCTGTGTGTATGGGTGCTTGGGATTGGCGAATATCTCGCGGACAGGCGCGGTCTCGGCGACTCGTCCCGCATACATCACCACCACACGCTCGCACATCTGCGCTACGACCCCAAGGTCGTGGGTTATCAGAATCACCGACATCGAAAATTTATCTTTAAGCTCCGCCAATAGCTCCAGTATCTGAGCCTGTATCGTAACGTCGAGCGCGGTCGTAGGCTCGTCGGCCAGGAGCAGGGCAGGGCTTAACGATAACGCCATCGCGATCATCGCCCGCTGGCGCATCCCGCCGGAGAGCCTGTGCGGATAGTCGGCCACCTTTTGCTCCGGCGAGGAGATGTGAACGGCGCGAAGAGCCTCGATGGCGCGATCCCACGCCTCTTGCCTGCTTGCGCCGAAATGCAGGCGTATCCCCTCCGCTATCTGGTCGCCGATAGTGAAGACGGGGTTGAGCGCGGTCATCGGCTCTTGAAAGATCATGCCTATCTTTTTTCCCCGGACTTTCCTCATCTCCTCGTTGGAGAGCGTCAGCAGGTCTGCGCCTTCAAAGACTATTTTTCCGCCCGCTATTTTTCCCGGCGGCGGGACTAGCCGCAGTATGGAAAGGGCTGATAGAGTTTTGCCGCAACCCGATTCCCCGACAACGCCAAGCGTCTCCCCGGCCATTACGGAGTACGACACCCCGTCAACCGCCTTGGCGACCCCGCCCGGCGCGGGGAAATGGACTTGCAGGTCTTGAATGTCTAATAGATTGGGCATGGGAGAATGGTATATGAAGAGAGACGTTGGGGCAATACTTCCAAAGTAAACCTAGTCGCTGACTTCTTACCCTCTCCCGCGCTATATCGCGGGAGAGGGCAGGGTGAGGGTGTCAAACAGTGTTTTTCAAATCCCTCATCCTTTTCAAGTCCCTCAAGTCTTTCAAGTCGCTCAAATGCTCCAAGTCGCTCACCTGCCGTTTCCAGCGCAAATGCTTTGGGTTATCCTGCGTATCAGCATGTTGAATAAAGGAACATGATGAGAGACGAGATTCGGTTTCCCGTGGCCACCCACCACGGAACCATGACCCTGGAGCGTGGACGGCCAGAACGCGGGCGAGCTTTGTTGAGCGTCCGCGCTGTCTTTTTTGCGCGTGCGACCATTGTCATTCTGAGGCGAAGCCGAAGAATCC
This sequence comes from Nitrospinota bacterium, assembly GCA_015231995.1. Lineage (GTDB taxonomy): Bacteria > Nitrospinota_A > UBA7883 > UBA7883 > JACRLM01 > JADGAO01. The sequence continues at coordinate 1,691 of JADGAO010000008.1, forward strand.
ATTTAGAAAAGAATTTGTTCTACTTTGATCCTTCAGTCGCAAAGCTCCTTCAGGATGACAACGGTCGCAGAGCCTCCCTCAGGATGACAATGGGTAAAAGGCGCCCCCCCCCGGGGACGACTACGGGGAAGCAAGGGTGATATGTTAGCTGTAGAAAGATGGCAACCTGTTAGGACGCGGAATGATAACGATGAATGAACGATGGTTAAACTATACGGCTGAATGCGTTGGAACAGCATTCATGGTCGCCTTCGGACTTTCCTCCGTGGCTCTCTTCTGGAGCTCTTTTTCGCCCATTCCAGCTTTGATGCCAGACCCGGGCATTCGACGGCTTTTAACAGGCGCGTTATTTGCCACGGGCGTTGTGGCGGTCATTTATTCGCCTGTGGGTCGCAAAACAGGCGCGCATATAAATCCTTCGGTGACGATCTCACTATTGTTCCTGAAAAAAATTGCGGCGCCGGACGCCTTCGGGTATGTTATCGCGCAATGTGTCGGCGCAGTATTCGGCAGTGGAGCGGTCTATCTGGTGTTCAATGTTCTTTTGGGATGGCACGATGGGTTAATGAAAGGCGTAACCCTTCCCGACCCGACATATGGAGCAGGCGCCGCATTCGCGGGGGAGCTGATATCCACATTCATTCTCATGGCCGCCATATTGGGAATGGCGAATTTCGGCCATCACTCGCGCTATACGGGTCTCGTCGTTGGCGCGGTCGTCACGCTGGCGGTATGGATTGAAGCGCCGTTTTCAGGAACCAGCCTCAATGCGGCCCGTAGTTTCGGCCCGGCGTTATTGACGGGTGAATGGAACGCATTTTGGGTTTATGCGGTGGCTCCGCTCGCGGGAGCGTTGATAGCCGCCGTATCCTATCGCCTGATTTTCCGTGGAGCCGGCAAATGCCCTGCCGGCTGTCGAGGAGCTTGAAATTGACGGCGCTATCACGAACTCCGCTTCATCAGCTCGGCCCTCACCTCTTCGGCGATCAACTCCTCTACACTGGCGTTGAGGCCAGGGGCCGGGGTCAGCGGGGCTTCCGCGTTCGTGGGACACGCGGAAAATTTGCCGCAGGCGTTGCACGAGTTGCACATGTCGGTAATAATCTTTTTCTTGGGCCAGCCCATCTTCTCGCCGATGGCCTGCAGGTTCTCTATCTGCGCGGCGGTCAACGGCTTTATATTGCCAATCTGCCGGGCGTGGAAGGTTATCTCCGCCACATGCTCCATCCGCTCCAGCGTGTTGTATGCGGCGAACACGTCCGTCCCCACCGTGACGGAGCCGTGACGGGCAAGTATCACCGCGTCGAAATCCTTGATATGGCTCCTGACGGACTCGGCGACGTCAACCGTCGTAGGCGCGGCGTATTCGGCGGTTGGTATGGAGCCGAGCGTGAAGATGACCTCCGGCAGAAGGCATTTGGCAAGCGACACCCCAGCCAGCGAGAACGCCACGCACATCGTCGGATGCGCGTGGACGACCGAGTTTACGTCGGGCCGTTCGCGGTAGCAGGTCAGATGCAGGACCATCTCGGTGGACGGATTTCGCGAGCCTGCGATAAGTCTGCCGTCCATGTCCACCACGATAACGTCACGTTCGGACATGTAACCTTTGTGTATGCCCGTGGGGGTTATGAGGATTTTGTCGCGGGAGAGGCGCACGGAGACGTTGCCGTCCGTGCTGGATATCCATCCGCGATTGTGTATGCGTTTGCACACTTCAACGATGTCGCGCCTGCTTTGAGCTTCCGATTTCATCTTCTACGCCTCCAGATCGACACTGTCCACGATCCCCTCGATAACCGAGTGGACGGGCGCGTTGTTATCCATAAAAAGCTGTCGCGCCGCGTTGCCTTCCACTGCAACCAGCACGACATCACCCGGCCCGGCCTGCGCGAAATCCACCGCCAGGAAGGTCTGCCCGTCGTCTTTCAGGTTTTCGTCGAGCGGCTGGACGATCATTATTTTGTGTCCGCGATAGACATCGTGTTGCACCGTGGACTGCACGTTGCCAACAACTCTCGCAAGTTTCATGGCGCCTCCCTGTTCACGATATCCACGATGCCGACGATGCCAGCGTCCACCGGGGTGAACGTCTCGTCGAGCGCCAGCGTGGCCTCTCTGCCAGCGACGTATGTAACGATGTCGCCTGGGCCGGACTGGATCGGGTCGGTTGCGATGATGGGCGAGCCTTTGGGTTTGCCGGCGTCGTCTATCGGCTGGATGATGAGTAGTTTCACCCCTTCGAGCGCCTCGTGTTTCACCGTCGCCACCACTCGTCCTATTACCTTGGCAAGATGCATGTCGTCAATCTCTATAATAGTATTTCATCGCTGTCCGGGGTGTTCTTCACCCCGGACTCTTATCCACGTGAACCTAACTTCGTCCCCCTTACCAAGGGGGACCGCCACGAAGTGGCGAGGGGGTTTAACCTCCCGGCGCTTTGCGCCACCCCCCTTATCAGGGGGGCTACCCCTCCGGCGCGATTACGCTCCACCTTCCCGATTTTCGGGGAGGAAAAAGAACACCCCGCCACGCGAAACCCGCTTACAGCAGTTTGAGGTTTATGTCTTCATGCGGGTTGGGGATGATCTCTCTGCACACGAGCGTCCCTGCGGATTTGATTATCGCCACACCCGCCTCGACCGCCGCTTCCAGCTCGTTAAGCGGCCCGGTCATCGTGTAAAAAGATTTGCCGCCAAGCCCGTTGGCCATGCGGACTTCGATCAGGCTAACGCCAGCCGCTTTCACCGCCGCGTCTGCGGAAAGTATCACAGAGGCCACGGTAAACGTCTCCACCACGCCGAGCGCATCCATTTTGGGAACCACAGCGCAAGCCTGCATCGCAGGGATAAGCTGATGGCTCGCGTATGGCAGGAAAAGCTCGTCCACCACCATCTCCCCGCCGGTCGCCACGCCGATCCGATAAGACTCTTCCACCGCCGCCGTTTCCCCGGCGATGAGGATCATATATTTGCCGGGGCAAACAGTGCGCGCGTCCAGCAGGCGCACCGGGGCTTTCTTTACCATGTCGTCGGCGGTCTTCACCCCGCGCGCGATCGAGCGCAGTTCGATAAGCGCCACAGCTGGTTCTTTGAGGGTCATATGGTTGACAAAGCCTCGAATTGCCTATAAGATATATTCAGATTTGAAGGGATGAATGTCGGCCTCAGCGCCGTGTGAATTCCGGGTTTCCCGGAGGTTCCTAGTCCCTTCATTTTTTGTTTCCCCAAACATAATCGTTGTTTGTATAAACACGGTTTTCTCCGGGGCGTATCTCCTCAATGCGATCAACTTTGCCCCAGATATACTCGATATACCGCTCCTCGCCCCTTTCATAATATCTTTGCAACGCCCACAAACAGTAATCCACAACTTGCAACATAGGGTTTTGTGAAGGGTAGGTGCCGTTCAGCTGAATAAGTTTGCCTGAACGAACATGTTCACGTTGCATCTCATTAAGACGCAACATGTGTTTGACCTGATCCATAATTATCTTATGGTGCTTTAGATTGCGAGATACTTCTTTCTGTTCACCTTCCAGGTCATCAAGAATGATCGTTACGTTCATATTCCCCGTCGCGCAATCTTCGGGTTGTATAAGTTGAAGCTTATTGTCAATATCAGCCATTCTTTTCCTGATATCTTTTAATAGTTCATCGCCGAAGGCGAGGTGTGTTTCAACAGTATTGAAAATCTTTTCCCGCTCGTCATAAAGAGCTTTCTCAAGAGCTTTTGTTTTTTCCCGGTTTCCCCGGAAAGCAAACAAAATATCTAGCCAATGGTTGGGATAATCTTTATTCAGCAAAAACGGCTTGAACAACTCGCGCGTCATTAATTCATAAGATTCGCTCTCTTTGTATCGGTAATTTTTATCCTCCAAATTCCTCGTCCGCACTGCGGCAAGCGTATCCTCCTTGTTTATTATGACGGCGGAAAACTTAATATCGAGTTTTTCAATAAACCTGTAAACCTTCCATCGAGCTTCGGGTATTTCATCTTTTGCGTGGAATAACATTGCGGTCTTATTCGCCGAAGCCTGCATGGAAGGAACTTTCTTGAAATAGGGATCGCTACACAATTCTGATCTCAAGGAATCCAGTTCTTTTTCTATGTGATTAGTTTCTTCGGCCGAGACAAAACCTAAAATGAAATATTTCGAGCACCCATCCGTTCCAATGATAACGTCACCGTGACGATTAAAAATAGCGCCATCGCCGGTCTCATCCACGAAACAGCGCAATACTTTTATTGGATGTGGTGAAGAACTCATTTCACTTGCCCGCTAATCCCGATGTGGCTTGTACTAATAGCGGTCACCACGCCGGAAATCGAGGCGTGGTATCTCGCGCCAAGTTTGCCCTCCGGTATCTCGCCGATCAACTGGCCCTTCGTCACTTTTTCACCCTGTTTCACAACGGGGAGCGCTGTAGCTCCGATATGCTGATTCAAAGGTATCCGCACGGACGATACAGGCCACGGCGCAGGGTCGAACGGCGCCTTAACGTCGTACTCGCTAAGTCCGAGCCGTCTCATCAGCTTATCCGCCGGGACGCCACGGAACGGGCGGTAAGAATCTTGCGTCAGGTCTGCTCGCCTGTGCGGGTTTTTGATTCCGGCCTCTCTCATCCGGCGTTTGAACTCCCGGTATATCACGCGGGGAGAGAGGAACATCGGACACGCCCACAGGTCACACAATCCGCACTCGCAACAGAGCCACGCCGACGTTATCGTGTCCGAATCCAGGTCGCGGTCATAGTTGATGACGCGCATTATTTTGTGAGGCTCCAGCCTGTGTCCCAAAAGGTAACGAGGGCAGAAATCGGTGCAGTACCGGCACACTTCGCAGGCGGATTTGCCGATGCGTATCTCCGTGGAGAGCGGACGCGCCATACGCATGACGTGGCTGTGGTCTTTCGGCAAAACGAAAAGCCCGCCGGTGGTCTTGGTAACGACCTCGTTCATATCCTCCGTGACACGTCCCATCATCGGGCCGTTGACCAGGATGACGTAGTCGTCTATCTTCACACCAAGGCGGGGGATGATTTCGCCAAACGCGGTTCCCACAGGGATGAACGCCACCTTCGGGTTGTCCATAGCCCCGCCAAGCGTTACAATCCGCTCCGTCACCGGTTTGCCGTTCACGGCTTCTGCGATGTTCACCATCGTGCCCACGTTGATAACGACCACGCCGACATCCAGCGGGATGCCGCCTTCCGGCACGGCGCGGCCTGTGGCCTCGAATACAAGATAATGTTCATCGCCCGCAGGGTACACGTTGTCCAGCTCCAGCACGCTTACGCCATGCTTGCCAGCCTGATCCCGAAACGACTTCACCGCGTGGTCATATTTTTGTTTCACGCCGATGACGCCTTTAACCTCGGAGCCTGTCCGTCCCGAAATCTCATCTACGATTTTTCTAAGCGTCGCCACGATATCGCCAGCGCGCGTTTCCATCAGATGAAGGTCGCCGCACATGAGCGGCTCGCATTCCGCGCCGTTGACGATGACAGTGTTGACGGCGGAGGCGAGTTTTATGTGAGTCGGGAACCCCGCGCCACCCGCGCCAATTACCCCGGCCTGCCGCGCTAAATCGGCTACAGTGGGCATAATGCGGGATTGGTGTTGTTTGTCAAAGATCGGGTCGCGCCTCTTTTTGCCCCCGCCCCTTGCGGGAGAGAGCTTGCCCTGAGTCTTCCGAAGGGGTGGCTCCCCTGATAAGGGGAGGTGACGCGTCTTCGCGCCGGAGGGGTTAGGAAACCCCCGCTCGCTTCGCTCGCCGCCCCCTTGTCAGGGGGCCTAAGAACGTTACGCAAAGCCTCCCTAGGCACGGGGGACAAATGGAAGATTGGCATAATTCAAATGATCCTGAATCTGTCTTTTAACGTGCAACGGCGTTCCCGGGTGAAGTTTATTGCCGTCGTCAGGCCCTCTCCGGTGGGGCTTGCTATCGTGAAAGATGTGTAACCCTCGCCGCCCCATCCGAGGCCGGCGTAGCTTGGGCCGTTCTTTATGAAAAGGGAGGTGTTTATCGCACGCGCCATTTTCGACAGGTTGTCCACGTTCGTCGAATGCATCACTGCGGTGTGGCCGAAACCGTGTTCCACCTTTCTGGCGAGCTCGATACCTTCGTCCACATCGGCGACGCGCACGAGCGGCAACACAGGCGTCAACTGCTCCATTATGACGAGCGGGTTGGTTTTCTCCGCTTCGAATACGATGAGGCGCACATCCTCGGATGTCTCCACGCCGATGGCGCGTAATATCTTGCCCGCGTCTTTGCCCACCCAGCTTTTGTTCATCACCCCATGGTCGCCGGGGCCTTGCGGGGCGCGTTCTATTATGAGCTTCTCAAGTTTTTTCACCTGATGCGGGTTAAGCTCGTATGCGCCCGATTTTTTCATTTCGCGCTTAAGCGCGTCGGCGACCTTGTCCACGCAGATAAGGACTTTTTCCACTATGCACACTATATTGTTGTCGAACGAGGCTCCGTCAACCACATGCTTGGCCGCTTCGGCGATGTTGGCGGTTTCGTCAACGACGACGGGAGGGTTGCCCGGCCCTGCCGCGATTACTTTCTTGCCGGAGTTCATCGCCGCTTTCACGACGGCCGGCCCTCCGGTGACGACAAGCAGGCGTATGTCGGGATGGCGCATAAGCTCCCCGGCGCTCTCCACAGTGGGGCTTGCGATTTCCGTAAGCAGGTTCGCCGGGCCGCCAGCAGAGATTATCGCTTCGTTGAGCAGGTTGATCATGTACGAGGTGACGTTCTTCGCCGTCGGATGGGCGTTGAAGACGACCGCGTTGCCGCCTGCGATCATCCCAATGGCGTTGCACAGCACCGTCTCCGTAGGGTTCGTGCAAGGCGTGATGGAGCCGATGACCCCGTATGGCGCGCGTTCCATCAGCGCTATGCCGTCGTCGCCTGTGAAGGCGCGAGGTTCCAGAATCTCGATTCCCGGCGTTTTTTCGACAGCGAGCGTGTTTTTGAGTATTTTATCGGCTACTCGGCCCAATCCTGTCTCCTCGACGGCCATCTTCGACAGGTTAGGTATCTCGCGCCGCACGGCTTCACGCATGGCGTTAATCATCAGCCTGCGTTCCGCCAGCGGGTATGAATCCAGCGAGATGAACGCCGCTTTTGCAGAAGCCACGGCCTCGTTGACAGTCGCGTAACTGCCGATACGTTTTCCGTTACTCGTGGGAATGGTTTGAGCTGGTAAAACCGGGGCCAGTTTCGCTCCGGCTTTGGAGGCGGAAAGCCTCGCCGCGACCCGTTCCACGATGCCCGCTATCTGGTCTTTGTCCAGCGTCATGAATCAAGCCTCCGGTCAGACATCCGCCGTTTTCGCAGACGCATACTTTGTGTAAACGGTCTTGTCGTCAACGTCCCATGTGTCCACGATGCCCATGACGACAGCGTCCACAGGCTTGCCGTTGGTGATATCCGTCTGCCGCGCGGACGAGCCTGTGGCGTACAGCACCACCTCGCCAAGCCCCGCGCCAACCGAATCCGCCGCCACGACGTAACCTTTGCCCACCTCGCCTGTGACATCCACGTTGCGCACGAGAAGCAGTTTTAACCCCTCAAGCGATTCCGCCTTGCGGGTCGAGACAACCGTCCCGGCCACTTTTCCGAACAACATGGCTTCACTCCGCCGCGATGGCTTTTCTGCCCAGCGGAAGCGCAAGGTCGATGTTGCTGTGCGGCCTGGGGATGACATGGACGGAGACAAGCTCGCCCACTTTCTCCGCCGCGCGCGAACCGGCCTCGGTTGCCGCCTTCACAGCCGCAACGTCGCCGCGCACGATGGCGGTGACATACCCTCCGCCGATTTTCTCGTATCCCACCAGCTCGACCTTCGCCGCTTTCAGCATGGCGTCGGAGGCTTCGACCATGCCGACAAAACCCTTGGTCTCGATCATTCCCAATGCGTCTGACATCTTTGACAATCTCCAAAAAAGACGTTATTCAGCTTTTCCCTTTTTCGCTGCTTTTCCCGTGACGCTCTCCAGAGCTTTCACGGCGGCGTCTGCGGCGGAGTCGATCTCCGCTTCAGAGCCTGACATGTAAAGCCGTCCGAACGCGCCGAACGGCCGCACTTCCACTAGTTTTACGTTGGCCGCTTTCTCCGCCTCGTTCGCGGCGAAAATGGCGTAACCGGCAGGCTCTGTCTCCAGTATGAAAAGCGACTCGCCCGGCAAAATCATGGAGCCGCTTTTGTTCCTGTTGATGAGCTGGCACTGGTAAGCCTCCATGCTCCGTATGATCTGGTTGGCGACGATGGTGGGCTTTATCCTGTCGGCCTCTGTGACGCCCAGATGGTCGAGTATCGCCCTCCCGGCGCTTATAACCTCGCCTTTGTCCATGTCGTGCACTTCAAGAAGGCCGTAAGCGCGTTCGACAATCTGCACGGCTGGCTGGACTTTCGTGGCTTTCAGAGCCACGTCGGTCACGCGGTTGATGGCCAACCCCGGAGCAATCTCCACAAACAGGGACGCAACCCCCGGCACGGGCAGGAAACCTTTGGCGGTGGAGCCTATGTAGGAGGCCAGCTGATCCTGGAGGCTGTCGAGGAATATGAAAGTCCTAAGTGTGATCATTTTTTCAAATACCCCTGTCAATTCCCGTTGTATGTTTCTTGCGCGATCAATACTGCTTCGCTGTTATCACGTCTTCGATCTTCCGTATGCTGGTGAGCGCCCTCTCGCCGCGCCGCAACCCCAACGCCACATGCAGAAGGTCTATGATGCTCGCCTGCGCGATTCTGGAGGCCAAAGCCTCGCTCCGAAACCTCGTCTCCTTGCTCGATGTCACCAACGTCACGTCCGACGCTTTCGCAAGCGGCGACAACAGGCTGTTCGTCACCGCAACGGCGCGAGCGCCCGCGTTGCGCCCGACCCGCACCGTCTCCACCGGGTCCTTGGTGGAGCCGGAATGGCTTATCGCCAATATCGCGTCGCCTTTTTTAAGCAGGGCCGCCTCCATCATCTGCAGGTGTCCGTCTGTCTGCAAAGTCACCGGAAGCCCAAGCCGCATAAGCTTCGTGTACGCGTCGAACGCGATGGGAGCCGACGTGCCTACGCCGATAATAAGAGTTCTACCCGCATTGTCCAGTATGCCGATGGCCCGCTCCACGGAACGTGGGTCTATCACGGCGAGCGTGTCTTTTAATGTGCTGATGTTGGCTTCGAACACCTTGCCCGCCAGCGCGGCCACGTCGTCTTTTTCGGTGATAGCCTCGTGGATCGCGCCTGCGATGGGTGTTACAAGCTCACGGGCCAGGGCTATCTTAAGGTCGGCGAAACCGAGGAAATTGGCCGCCCTGCAAAACCGTATGACCGTGGCCTCGGATACACCCGCTTCCCGCGCCACCTCGCCGACAGACATGCCGATGGCGTTCTCCGCGTTTTTCAATATGAACTCGCCCACCTTGCGCTCCGCCGGTAGAAGGGACGGCAACATGCCGCTCACTTTCCCGGTGGCGCCCGGCCCGTGGGCGCGGCTGACTGCTCCCCTTGTCTTTGGCCTACGCTGTGATCTTCCGGTTGCTATGGTCATATCCATTCCACTTTCCATGAGGCTCTTCGCAGTCTCGATGATTATAGTCCGCGCCATTCCGCGTGTCAAGTAAAACTACATATCAATTAAGTATCCATGAAGTAAAATTTCATAGAACGCATGGTTGCAAGGTGGCCGCTGACCAGTTTTGATTTTAGGGCGTTGCGGGGGCAATCTTGGGGGGCGTGGAAGAAATGTCCGGCGCTGAGTGGGACGCCTTACGCCCCGGTAGCGAGAAGAAGATAAAACGCCCTGATCTTCTGGCTGTTGGCGGTATCGAGCTGGTTGAAGTTTATACCGAGCGAAACTTTGGTCCCATTCGGTTTAACCGTGCATATCTTGCATTCGAAATCCGTGATCTTCTCGCCGTTGGGAAGAGCCATGTCCATCCTGGCCGTCTGTCCGGGCTGTATGGCCGCTTTGCCGGGGGCGACGAAGAACCCGCCTCCCTCGCTTATGTCCACAATCGCGCCGGTTATGACCCCAGCGTCGTTTTTCAATATGGCGGGTATGAACGTGTCTACGCGCTCGCTTTTGCGCAGGTTTACCGTTTGTATCTCGTCGGGGTAGCGCAGAACCCATATGTTGATGGGCGTCGTGTACTGTTTCATCAGCATGGACTCGTATCCGTAAACCAGGCCCATGTAAATGAACCGCACCACATAAAGCGTACCGCTGACGGCCACCACCGGGCCAGAGCGTGTCGCAGGCCCGTCAATAAGTATGTATTTGGGGTAGCTGTATCCTCGGAAGAATGATGGGAGTTTTCCCTGATCCAGTTGTATCTGGCACGGTTCCCCCACCGGGATGCTTACCTCGCTTTTTACCGTTGCCATAACGCCGTCTCCATCAAGCGCCGTGAACTGTTTTGACCATACCCAGGAACCGCGACAACGACCTTTCGTCATCTGGAGGGATGGAGTCGAACCGGCACCGGATTTCAAACTTACCGTCAGATCCGTTGGAGGCCAGCGCCGTCAACAATATCCCCGAAAAGCTTTCGCCGGTGGGGAAAGAGCCTGAGAGGGTGAAAGTCTCGTTGACGCTAAAGGAGCGTTGCGACCTGATAAGGCACCCGCCTTTGCTCAAGTCGGTTATCACGCCCTGATAGGTGAATTCCTTTCCCTTGTTTTTGGCGGAGAGGGTCACAGGGAGGGTTACGGGATAGCGTTCGGTCGTGCGAAGCACGCTGTCCACTATGTCTTCAGGATATTCGAGGATCACAATGTTGATTTCCGGCAGAACCCCAAGGTATTTTGTGGTAAACCCGTAGTATTTACCGCCCCTTGACGCTCTGCCAACGATGGGGCTTTGATCGTTTTGTTTCCAGCGAAGGTCGGGCATCTCCATCAGAATGTAAGCCCCGTCCTTCCATCCACGCACCAGGGCGCGGGCGGAAAGGCGGTTCCGCTCCAGCGTGATCTCCATTCCCGATTTGAACATAAGCCCTTGGAATAAGTGGAGGACTTAAACTTACAGTAATGCTACAAGGTGATGGCAGGTAAAATTACCTCTCTATAAGAAAAGCTATTTACGTACTGCCATTTATCCCCTCTTTAGCTAATTATAACATGCTGTTGAGGAAAATATCAATGGCTCACAATGATATGTATTGTTACAATGAGAAGCGGAAATTGATATTTATCGAGAAGATGTGGACGTTTTTAACGTTTCGTCAGGGTTTGCGGATGGTTTCCATTCCACCCATGTAAGGGCGGAGGGCGGGGGGGATAGTTACGGAGCCATCGGGATTCTGGAAGTTTTCCAGAATGGCTACGACCGTCCTTCCAACAGCAAGGCCGGAGCCGTTCAGAGTATGCACGAATTCGGGTTTGGCTTTTTTATCCCGCCGGAAGCGCAGATTCATTCGTCTTGCCTGGAAGTCGGTAAACGTGGAGCAGGACGATATCTCGCGGTATTTGTTCTGGCTGGGGACCCAGACCTCCAGGTCGTATGTCCGCGCCGACGAGAAACCGATGTCTGCGGAGCATAGCGCAATCACGCGGTACGCAAGCCCGAGCCGTTTCAAAACTTCTTCCGCGTCCGCCGTCAGGCTTTCCAGTTCCGAGTCGCTTTCTTCGGGGCGGACGAGTTTTACCAATTCCACCTTATTGAACTGATGCTGGCGGATGAGGCCTGTTGTGTCTTTCCCGTACGATCCGGCCTCGGAGCGGAAACATGGAGTGTGCGCCACGGTTTTTAGCGGCAGATTTTCATTTTCCAGTATTTCTCCGGCATGTATGTTCGTCAACGGGACTTCCGCCGTTGGAATAAGCCACAGGTCCGCGCCCTCAAGCTTGAACAGATCGGCGGAGAACTTGGGCAATTGCCCCGTGCCGGTCATCGTTTCGGATGTGACCATGAACGGCGGCAGGATTTCCGTGTATCCGCGTTCCCTCGTATGCAGGTCGAGCATGAAGTTGATGAGCGCCCTCTCCAGCAAAGCCCCCGCCCCGCGATAGAGGGCGAACCGGGCGCCGGATAATTTAGCCGCCCGTTTGAAGTCGAGTATCCCAAGCTCCTCGCCGATCTCCACGTGGGATTTGGGAGAGATGATCGCCGGTATCGCGCCCCACCGCCGTATTTCCACGTTGTCTTCTTCTGATTTTCCGTCCGGGGTGGATGGGTGCGGCAGGTTGGGGATCAACAGCAGTCTCTGGCGCAGGTCGTTTTCCAGTTCGCCTAGCTTTCCCTCGTTTTCTTTTATAACGTCGCCCGCTGTTCGCATCTGCGCCTGAAGAGCCTCGGTGTCCTGACCGGATTTTTTCAGCTCGCCGATTTTTTTGCTCATCTCGTTGCGTTGCCGCAGGAGTTCCTCGTTGCGCCGCTGGATATCCCTTCGCTCCGCGTCGAGCGAGATTATTGCGTCTATGCCATAATCGGCGCCGCCTCTGCGGGAGAGGGGGCCTTTCACTGCGTCCGGGGTTTCTCTGACGAGGCGTATGTCAAGCATGGTTCTTACTTGGTGGGTTTCTTGGATAAACGTTTTTTGACGGACTCGATTTTTCTGACGATAAGCGTCTTGTCGGGGTATCTTTTTTTCAGGTCGTTATACTCTTCGAGGGCTTTGGGAAGCTGTTCCAACTCCTCAAGGCAGATAGCCACACCGAGGCGCACGTCGTACTCGTACTTGCTTTTGGGGTAGTCCTGCAGTATTTTCCCGAAAAGCTCCAGAGCGTTTTTCGCGTCGCCCATAATGAATTTACTGTTGGCTATCTGGTAGCGGGCGTCTATGGAGCGGGCGCCGTTGGGATGTTTGGACAGAAGCTCCTGGCTTTCAATGATGGCCTGGGCGTAATCGCCTTTTTTGAAGTAAGCCTCGGCCATCTTGCTGATATACTCTTCTTCGTCTACTTTGCCCTTGTATTCGTTTCTTATCCGCTGGTACTGCATGATCGCAAGGTCGTAATTCCTCAGGGACTGCTCGTAGATCACGGCCAGTTTCTGCAGGGCTTTGAGGGCCAGGTCGCTTTTCCCCTCTTTTTCGGCGGCGCGGGCCAGGAAGTCTATCGCCTTTTCAGGCTCGTTGAGATCGAGGTCGTGTATCTCGCCGAGTTTGATGAGAGCTCGGCTGGTGTAGGGGGAGTTGGGGTACTCCTCCACGATAACCCGGAGCTTGGAAACCGCCTCCGTATGCCGTCCGGCCAGCCACAGCGACTCGGCGTCATCGAACAGATCCGCCACGCGGTCGGAACAGGCCGCCAAAAACAGGGCGAGCACGCAAGCCGACGCAAGCTTGCTCAAGCCGGCTCGCCCTCCACGCCCGGCTCGTCCCCGGTTTCGTCAGGGGAACCCTCGTTGTCCTGTTCGCTTTCCTGCGCGTCCATCACGCCCACGGACACTACCCTGTCTCCCTCGCCGAGGTTTATCACCCGGACGCCTTTGGTGTTCCTGCCGACGACGGAAACGTCGCTTGCGTTCATGCGTATGGCCACGCCGTCTTTGCTCATGACAAGCAGGTCGTGCGTGTCTTTCACCAGCTTTATGCCGACAACGCCTCCCGACTGTTCGTCGCATTTGATGTCTATGACCCCTTTGCCGGCCCTCGCCTGGACGGGGTATCTGCTGGTCTCCGACCTTTTGCCGTATCCATCTTCCTTTAGGGTGAACACAGTTTCGTCGGCGTCGCCTTCGGACGGAAGCGCGACCATTCCCACCACCAGGTCGCCCTCGTCGAGCCTGACGGCGCGCACGCCCCTGGTGTCTCTGCCGATGGGCCTAAGGTCGCTTTCAGGGAAGGTGATGGACATACCTTGCTGTGTGGCCACAAGTATGTTTTTGCTTCCGTCGGTCACGGTGACGGCTATCACGTCGTCGCCTTCTTCAAGGTCTATGGCTATGATGCCGCCTGCGTGGATGCGGGCGAACGCTTCCATGTCGGTCTTCTTGATGAAACCTTTCCTTGTGGCGGTGACAAGGAACGTTCCCGGATCGAAACCGGAAACCGGGAAAACCGTCTGCACCTTTTCATCCGGCTGTAGCTGGATAAGGTTGACCACGGCCTTGCCCTTGCCTGCGCGGGAGGATTCCGGCGCTTCGTAAACCTTCGTCCGAAACACCCTGCCGGTGTTTGTGAAGAATAGGAGGTTGTCGTGGGTAGAGGCCACGAACAGCTCTTTAAGATCGTCCTCTTCTTTCATGCTTATGCCGCGAACGCCTTTGCCGCCCCGTTTTTGCGCCTTGTACAGGTCGAGCGGCGTGCGTTTGATATAACCCTGGCTGGAGATCGCCACGACCATGTCCTCTTTGGCTATGAGGTCTTCGATGTCAACCTCGTTCTCCAGCGGAACCAGCCTCGTGCGCCTCTCGTTGCCGTATTTGGCCTTTATCTCCGCCAGTTCTTCCTTGATCACGCGGAGCTTTTCCTCTTCGTGGTCGCGGATGTAAACAAGCCGCTCGATGATCCTGTTCGTCTCGGCCAGGTCGTCGGCTATTTTCTGGCGTTCAAGCCCGGTCAAGCGCTGGAGCCTTAACTCCAGTATCGCCTTGGCCTGAGCTTCGGAGAACGACCAGTTTTCAATAAGCCCTCTCCTGGCCTCATCTGGGGAGGCGGATTTGCGTATGAGGGCGATGACCTGATCCAGATGGTCGAGCGCCTTGGCGTAACCTTCCAGTATGTGCGCCCGCTCCGAAGCCTTGCGAAGCTCGAAAAGCGTCCGGCGGGTGACTATCTCCACCCGGTGGCTTACGAAATGACGCAGAATGTCTTTTAAAGTCAACTGCTTGGGTTGGCCGTCCACAAGGGCGAGCAGGATTACGCCGAAAGTCTCCTGCATCTGCGTATGTTTGAAAAGCTGGTTCAACACGATTTGCGCCATCGCGTCGCGTTTAAGCTCCACAACCACCCGCATTCCTTGCCGGTCGGATTCGTCCCGCAGGTCGGATATGCCCAGAATCTTCTTGTCGCGCACGAGGTAGGCTATCTTCTCGACGAGCCTGGCCTTGTTGACCTGATACGGTATCTCGCTGATTACGATCCGTTCCCGGTCGCCTTTTTCCATAGGCTCGATGTGCGCCTTGGCCCGCATGATGATAAGCCCCCTGCCGGTGTGGTAGGCGGAGCGTATCCCTGCGGTTCCGTGTATCTCGCCAAAGGTCGGGAAATCCGGCCCGGGGATTACCTTCATCAGTTCGTCTATCGTGATATGCGGGTTGTCTATAAGGAGCATTAACCCGTCTATCACTTCGCTGAGGTTATGCGGGGGTATGTTGGTAGTCATGCCGACGGCTATGCCGCCAGACCCGTTTATAAGCAGGTTAGGGGCGCGAGCCGGAAGAACCGTCGGCTCGGACTCCGCCTCGTCGTAGTTGGGGATGAAATTTACGGTGTCCTTATCGAGGTCGGAGAGCATCTCGTCGGAGATGCGGGCCAGCCGCGCCTCGGTGTACCTCATTGCGGCGGGCGAGTCACCGTCCACCGAGCCGAAGTTGCCCTGTCCGTCCACCAGCGGATACCGCATGGAGAAGGGCTGGGCCATACGCACCAGAGCCTCGTAAACAGGCTGGTCGCCGTGTGGGTGGTACTTTGCTATCACGTCACCGACCGTTCTGGCCGATTTCTTGTAGGCTTTGTTGTGATGGTTTCCTATGGAGTGCATCGCGAACAAAATCCTGCGGTGCACAGGTTTGAGACCGTCACGGACATCCGGCAGGGCGCGGGAAACTATGACGCTCATTGAGTATTCGAGGAAGGAGGAACGCATCTCGTCCTCGATGGCTATCGGGATTATGCTAAGGCCGCTTTCGTTCATCTTAACTCTTTGAAGTTTCGAATGTTGTCGTGTGAATATAAAAGAGCTATTGTAGCGCTTTCGCTCTTCTTTTGGAACCACTATTTTGATTTATGGCGGGAAACGTTCCGGCAGGCCTCTAATCGGGTTTTGTGGGATAATTTGGATAATCCTCTCTTGCCGCTGTTAGAGGCGCTCTTCGGGCGGTCACCCAGAACATTGCGCAGAAGCGAACCTGAAAGAGTTTGTCATTCTTGTGCGCCCCTTGTCATTCTGAACGAGCGCAGTGAAGTGAAGAATCCATCGAAGGAACATTTTGTTCTACTTTGATCCTTCGGTTGCCGGAGGCTCCCTCAGGATGACAAAAACATTGTCATTCTGAGCCCTTCGCTTTGCTCAGGGTAAACTCCGCGAAGAATCCATCAAAAAATTTTTACTCTACTTCGATCTTTAACCCGCCCTCTTGTCGAACAAGGGGCCGGGGTGAAGAACACCCCGGCATCCCACGATAGCCTCTTCAATCGGCGTTCGGATTGTCGCTTACAACGGGTTTTGGGGCGCCTGAAACATCGGCGGACGCGATTTCCCTGCCCATATCCGGTTTTATGAAAACTGGCTTTATATGTTTGTCCACATCCGGCTTGTTGTTGACGCAACGCAGTTTTTTGAACAGGAAGTCGAACTTGGCCTCCAGCTCCCCCCGCAGTTTGACCTTCGTCTCTTCGGGCATCGTCCACAGCTCTTCTTTGACCAGGCCAAAGCCTTTTTTGCGGGTCTTGTAGATGAACTGCTCCTCGGTCTGTCCTGATTTCCACTCGTCCTTGAAATTTTCCTTCAACAACGAATACATCTTCTCCCTCATAGCCTTTGGCAGATTGGGCGAATCGTAAATCATGTTCTGGAACCCCGTGGCCAGATGAACCTCAGATGTCGTGGCTTCCGGGAACCTGTGGAACGCTTCGTCGGGCAGGGTGGAGGCGCCATGCTGAACCGCGCCTGAAAGACCATACTTCTCCCTGGCCGTTTTGCTCATTTTCTCCAGCGTATCGAAATCCAGTTTCACCTGGGCCACAGTGCCGTCCGGCAGTGGGATACCGCCGTGCGACGTGCCTGTCTGCACCGACACTTTGCTGATGCCCTTGAGATTGGCGCCATGTTTCTTGAGGCTGGCGTTATACCCGTCCATATAAGCGACCAGTTCCTCGACGGTGGAGTTTTTCTCCCCGACTTCGCCGATTTCACCGCCGACAGATACGGTCAATCCGGCAGGCTCCTGACTGCGGACATGGGCGGTAAGCTCCGCGCCGACTTCAAAATTAGCCCTCTGTTGCTCGTAAATTGTAGGCTTGGAGAGGTCAACGAGCGTGGAAGTGTCTATGTCTATGTTATAGAACCCGGCGGCAAGGGCCTCAGTGATGAGTTTTTTAAGGCCCTCTATCTCCTTGGCGGGATCGGCCTTGAATTTCTTGACGTTCACCTGGAAATGGTCGCCCTGCACAAACACTGGGCCACTCCAGCCTTCCTTGATTCCGGCGGCGAGCATGACGACGGCGTATTCGGCGGGACGCTGGAAAGTGTAATCAATCTCCGACTTTGCGATTTCGAATATGAACGGGCCGGAGCCGTTTTTGATTGCGGCGTGGAAAAGGGCGCGGGCCACGTCGTATGTCATTCCGCGGATGTTGACGGCGGGAACGGTGTAACCTTTCACCTCGCCTCTGCCCATCGCCTCGTACAACCCCTCTATGGAGGCGCAGTAAACTCCCAAATCCAGCCCGGCGGACTTTATCGCCCAACGCGCCGTTCCCCGTATTGCGGGCGTCTGTCCGAAAACGGCGTTATAAATGAGCAGGTCAATGGCCTTCTCGCGGAACGCCGCGCGATCGGACACTTTCACGGCGCCGTTGTCAACCTTGGCGCAGTTGGATATAGCGGCCAGAAGCTCTTTTTCGGTTTGAACTTTCATTGTCGCTCCCTCACCATTTTTGAAATGGGTTCACATGCAAGATCGCCCGTTCCCCCCTTTGGGAGAGGGCCGCCGCGATTACAACAAGACACACCAGCCATGTATTGCGCCAATACGATATCACAAGAGGGCGCCCCACGCCAGCCTGTCGATAACCAAACGATTTCCATATTTTGTCATCCTGAGGGAGCTCTAGCGACCGATCAAAGTATAATTGAACATTCTATCGTTGCGGGCGGGACGCCCGCACTCCCAGGGAAAAAGCGCATGATTGGACTCCCTCGACCTGTTACAGGACATTCTTTAGACAAATGTCCAAAAACAGGACAACATTAAGCGGCCTATCCTTCCAAAACATTTCCAACGCCAAAACACGATGCTGGCCACCCATTTACAATCAATCAGTTATGCGTTGCCTTGTTTTTATGGAAATGGCATTGGTCGTGGCACATAATGTGCTTTTTAAATTGAATCTTATCTGCATTTTGGCGGATCCGTATTGGCGTTGAAAAACGTCATTTGGTTATAATGTTAATTTTGGGAGGATGTTTCGTAATGAACAAGGTTTTTCTAAGGTACGCGTTGGCCGTCATGTTGGTGGTGACGCCTGCGATGATAGCCGCATGTGGTTCTTCATCTTCGTCTACGCCTAGTAGCTCCAGCACTAGCGGCGACTCTTCCACTAGCGGTGGCACGACCACGAGCGGCGGAACGACAACGAGCGGCGGCACCAGCGGTGACACTTCCACGAGCGGTGGAACGACCACCAGCGGCGGAACATCCACCAGCGGTGGCACGACCGGCACACCGGCCCCCGCCACTTGCACAGAGGGCGCGGCTGACGCTTATTACGGAACGACTGTTACTCCGAATACGGCGATCACCATCACTGAAACCAGCGGCACGGTCATCACCACAACCAGCGGCGCCGACGGCAAGTTCTGCGTGACGGGCAACCCGGCTGGCGGTTATGGTTCATCCACCGCCGCCGGCGCGATGGTCACCAGGCCGACCAACGGCTCCTGCGCCACTGGCGGGGCGTTGTGTCACAGCCTTCTGCCCCTGCGGTAGATTGCGGCCAACGCTTTCGCAAGACTGCGTGAGATAGTATAATTCGGCTCCCGGCGCTCATGCCGGGAGCCGTTTTTTTTAGGGGGTTCGATACAGACAATGAAAAGTTCGTTTCTAAGGTTGCTTGCCACTGGGTTTATAGCCTTGTCTCCCGTGATTATTTCCGCGTGTGGAGAGCATCAAAAACTTGGCGAAAGCGGAGCTGGCGGCTCATCTCATAACGAGGGACGCGACTGCACCGGGTGCCATACCGCCAATTACGCAGGCACTGTTTATAAGAGCGCGACTGGCGGCGTGGCGCCTAACGCCGTTGTCGTTATCACGGAAAACAACGGGACGGTTCTTGAAGTGACTGCGGACAATAGCGGCAATTTCTACACGTCCAGAGGCAACCCTTCCGGCGGGTACTCGGTCACCATCAGGGGAAACACGTTCGGCATGGTCAGCAAACCTACCAGCGGGGCATGTTCATCTGGCGGCTGTCACGACGGGATAACCACGCTGGTAGTTCATAAGAACTGAATTCCGCTTAACAGTGGTCGCCTCGGTTTTTTTGCAGGGGCGACCCACCGGGGGCCACTGCAAAGGATCCAGGATGACAATGTTCTTGTCATCCTGAGGGAGGCTCTGCGACCGAAGGATCAAAGTAGAATAGAATATTCTTTTTGATAGATTCTTCGCGTTGCTCAGAATGACAAACTCTGATGGATTCTTCGCGGAGTTTACCCTGAGTCCTCGAAGGGCTCGCAATGACAATCGCAGGCGTCTTTCGCTTCAATACGGTTTTTTCAATTCCCCCTCACACCCTCTCCCGGTTACAATTCACTCTGATTTCAAATACCAGCGGAGTTTTCGCATGATCGCAGGTTCCCATATACGGCGTCTACTACTGCTGTTGGCGTTATTGATCGCCCCTGCGGGAGAGGCCGGGGCAGAGTCGAGGACGGAACGGATCAACAACGCCGTCGTCAAGATTTTTTCCGTCATAAGGGAATCGAGCTATTTCCAGCCGTGGCAGTACGAAAGCTCCGTCAACGTAAGCGGCTCCGGCGTGATAATCTCCGGCAACCGGATACTTACAAACGCCCATGTAGTCGCCGATTCCGTCTTCATAGAGGTCAAAAAAGCGGGCGACCCGCGCAAGTACACCGCGTCCGTGGAGGCTGTCGGCCACCAGTGCGACCTTGCGACGCTGAAGGTCAATGACGAGAGATTCTTCGACGGGGTCGTCCCGATAAAGTTCGGGGAGCTTCCAAGCCCGATGGATAAAATAACCGCGCACGGCTACCCCGAAGGCGGCGACGACATATCCGTCACCCAGGGGGTCGTCTCCCGGATCGAACAGGTGCGGTACGCCCACAGCGGGTTGAACCTTCTCGGCGCGCAGGTGGACGCCGCCATAAACCCCGGCAACAGCGGCGGCCCCGCCGTCAAGGGCGACAGGCTTATAGGGATCGTCATGCAGACCCTCTCCACAGCCCAGAACATAAGTTATGTGATCCCCACCCCGATAATTCAGCATTTTCTCGATGATGTGAAAGACGGCGTATTCGACGGATTCCCCGAAGATGGGGTAACCATACAGAGCATGGAAAACGAGTCCCTGCGCAAGTATTACGGACTCACGGCAAAACATAGCGGCGTCCTCGTGATTGAAGTGGCCTACGGCGGGTCGGCCTGGGGCCTCATTAAACCCGACGACGTGATAACCTCCATTGACGGCGTTTCCATCGGCAACGACGGGGCGGCGCCGTTAAACAAAAAACTCCGGGCGCAGTGCGACCATCTTGTGCAAAGGCGGTTTCTGGGCGACACGATAAAGTACGAGATTATCCGCGACAAGAAACCGATGACGTTGAGCCTGCGCCTTAAAAAATCTGCGCAACTCGTCCCATACGAGCAGAGCGGAAAACCGCCCGCCTATTATATTTACGGCGGCCTTGTGTTCATGCCGCTTACGCTCAACTACCTGATGACGTGGGGAGAAATGTGGTGGAAGGAGGCTCCGGTGGATCTGCTACATGCGGAACTTAAGGAGCAACCGTCCGAAAAGCGCGGCGAGCTGGTGATCTTGCGCAAAGTCCTGGCCCATGAGGTAAACGCGGGATACCACGAGAGCCAGGACCGCATCGTCAAGAAGGTCAACGGAGCCACAGTCTCCAGTATGGCCGATCTTGTGATCAAGCTCAGGTCGCACAACGGCGCGTTCACCACGGTGGAGTTGGAAGACGGCGGAAGAATAGCGCTTAACACGCTGGCTGTGGCGAAGTCGAAAAACGAACTGTTGAAGCTTTACGGCATACAGAACGAAGCGTCGCCGGACCTGGCGGGATTGAAGGGGAAGTAGGACGTCATCCTGAGGGGGCTTCTCTTTGTCATTATGAGGGAGCTTTTTTTGTCATCCTGAGGGAGCCTTAGCGACCGAAGGATCAAAGTAGAACAGGATATTCTATTTGATAGATTCTTCGGCTTCGCCTCAGAATGACAATACCACCGCTCAGAATGACAATGTTTTTTGTCATCCTGAGGGAGCCTTAGCGACCGAAGGATCAAAGTAGAATAAAGCATTCTTTTGATGGATTCTTCACTTCGTTCAGAATGACAATGATCGCGCCGTTTCCACAATCTCGTCAACCGATACCGCTGTCATGCAACGGTGGTCTGTTGGACATTCGCGTTTGAAACAGGGCGCGCAATCGGCCTTGTGCCGGATGACCGTCACGTTGGCTCCCAGCGGCTTTGTCTCCTCTGGCGACGTGGGGCCGAAAATAGCGATAGTCGGCGCGCCAAGCCCCGCAGAGATGTGCATGGGGCCGGTGTCGTTTGTGACATAGAGGGATAGGCGCGACATCACCGCCGCAAGCGTCGCAAGATCGGTCTTACCCACCAGCGATATCGCCTTGCTGTCTGCAAGCGTCATTATCTCCCGCTCCATCTCCCTGTCGGACTCCGCTCCAAGCAAAACCACATCCGCTCTTTCCGCAAGCCTGCCGATCAACTCCGCGTAACGATCCTTCGCCCACATCTTGGCGTGTCCGTATGTCGCGCCAAACCCCAGCCCGACAAGCGGACGCGCCGTCTTCGGCAACAGCTCATACGACCTTTGCAAGGCCGACGATGGAATGGTTAGGCTGACCGGCCCGATAGTTATCTCCGGGAATACCGCCTGCGCCACGCGAAGGTAATAGTCGCTCATGTGCATGGAGTGAGGCTCTGGGCGTTTGACCCGATGGGTAAGCAGAACAGACCGGAAGTCGCTGGCGTAACCTGCGCGGACTGGAACGCCCGCCCGCCACATCTCCCACGCCGAACGGAACGAGTTTGGCAATATCAGCGCTGTGTCGTAACGCGCCTGCCGCACGGCGTTGATGGCGGAAGCGGAGTCGCCCTCCAGCTTTATCACATCGTCCACGCCGGGGATTATCGCGCCAAGCCCAGCCATGCCGCTTTTAATCATGAGGCTCACGGAAACGTCAGGGCGGCTTTTTTTGATAGCGCAGATCATAGGCGCGGACATCACGCAATCGCCCAGCCAGTTGGGCATACGGATGATCAGGCGTGATGGTGAAGATGTCATCGAACTTGCGCGGTTTTTGACGAGGCGGAAATTATCTCCATGTCACGCCGGATAGCTGTTATATCTTTTTCGCCGGGCCGTGTTTTCCAGCGTTTGTGAAACCATAGCCATTGCTCCGGCGCGTGGCGGATCGCCTCTTCGAGCGCGTCATTTATCTTCATCGTGATAAGCCGTATGTCGGCGGAGCGGTCGCCAGTGGGCTGGATGATTATCTCCGGCCAGAACTTCGCCGTATATACGCCGGTGGTCTGGTCGAGAAAAGAAAAGTAGGGTATCACCGCAGACCCTGTCCGCAGGCTCGCCACCGCCGGGGTTACGACCGTCGCGCAAAGCTTGCCGAAAAACGGGACGAAGATGTTGTTGAACCCGGCGTTCTGATCCACCGCCACGGTGACAACCCCGCCTTCACGAACCCTTTTGATTATCTCCATCGCGGAATGTTCGCGTTTTATCACTTTAAGCCCGGTGGCCATCCGGCAATCGTCGGTTATCCGGTCTACCCCCTCGTTGTCCACCGTGCGTATCACCGACCATACCGGAAACCCAAGCAGGGCCAACGCGCCGTTTGCCATTTCGAAATGGCCGGAATGGGCCGTGGCCAGTATCACACCCTTGCCTCTGGCGTGGGCCTCTTTCAAAATCTCCAGCCCCTCGATTGTGACGATCTGCTCGGCCGTCTCCCTGTCGAGCGTCTTGAGTCTTCCCGCCTCCACAATGAACCTGCCGAAATGCAGGCACATCTTGCGCGTGATGGTTTTAAGTTTTTCCTCATCTTCGTCCGGGTAGAGATTCCGCATGTTCTCGACAGCGACTTTGACGCGCCCGCTCAACAAAAGAAATATCCAGAGAAGGTATCCCAACGCAGACCCTATCATCAGAGCGGTATTGCGGGGAACGGACTGGACAAGCTTTGCCAGCCCCAACACGGCGGCGTATCCTGCCTTGTCCGCGATGGAGCTGTGTTTGCCGCCCATGGCGTTAGGAAAGCCCGACGGCTCTGGCGGTGAAGTTGCGAAGGACGGCAAGGCCCGCCTGCTGGCTTTTTTCCGGGTGGAACTGGACGGCGAACACCGAGCCGCGTTCCACAGCCGAAGCGAAGGGCACGCCATACTCCGTGGAGGCGACGGCGATATCCTCCTCCGGTTTGGGATAGTAGGAGTGGACGAAATAAAAATCCGACCCGTCGGCCACGCCGTCGAAGAGCTTTCCGCTTTTCGTGTAACGAACCTGGTTCCAGCCCATGTGCGGCACCTTAAGTCCGGCTTCTCGCGGTGGCGTAAACTTCAGGCATTGCCCTTTGAACACGCCAAGCCCCGTTACTCCCGGCGATTCCTCGCTACCCTCGAACAGTATCTGGTATCCGACACATATGCCGAGGAACGGCCTGCCGGAGGCGATGAAATCCTTCACCGCGCCCACAAGCCCGAATTTTTCCAGATGCGCCATACATTCGCCGAACGCGCCGACTCCGGGTAAAACCAGAGCCTCCGCGTTCACAACGTCTTCAGGACTGCGCGAAACGACGGCCTTCGCCCCGATTTTCTCGAACGCTTTCTGGACGGAGCGAAGATTGCCCGCGTCGTAATCAACGATGACTATCGGCATACAGAAGCCCGATTACAGAGCGCCTTTGGTGGACGGAACCGCCCCGGCGAGCCTTGGGTCGATCCTCACAGCGTCGCCAAGCGCTCGCGCAAGAGCCTTGAAGATCGCCTCTATCACATGATGCAGGTTCGTGCCTCTGCGGACGGTGATGTGGAGCGTAAGCCCTGCGGCGTTGACGAGGGCGCGGAGGAACTCCTCGGCAAGCTCCGAGTCGAACTCTCCAACCTTGCTCTTCGGCAAATCCGCATCGAACACCATGAACGGCCTGCCGGATATGTCCAGGCTCACGTCCACAAGGGCTTCGTTCATCGGGATGGAGGCGAAGCCGTAGCGTGTCATGCCGCTCTTGTCGCCGAAGGCTTTCGTAAGGGCCTGCCCAAGCGACAGCCCGACGTCCTCCACTGTGTGATGGCCGTCTATCTCAAGATCGCCTTTGGCGTCCACCATCATGTCTATCAGAGAGTGGCGCGAGAGATGGTCGAGCATGTGGGCGAAAAATGGAATCCCTGCGTTTATCCGGCTCTGCCCGGAGCCGTCGAGGTTTACTTCAACGGTTATGTCTGTCTCTTTTGTTTTGCGTGTTACGCTTGCGGTTCGTGGCATCGCTTTTGGCCGTCTCAGGTTAAATTTCCCTTAATATATCATATGGAGGACTTTGCATAATCTATCGCATTCGCAATATTGTCATTCTGAGGCGAAGCCGAAGAATCCATCTAAAAAACAATTTGTTCTACCCGGTTCATCTTCACTCCCTCACCTTGACGACCCTGGCTGGCGACCCGACGGCCACAACCCTCTGCGGCAGGCTTGCGGTGACAATCGCCCCGGCCCCGATTACCGCGCTCTCGCCGATATTAACGCCGTCCAACACAGTGACCTTTGCGCCAAGCCAGCAGTCGTTGGCTATCTCTATCCCTTCGCTCGTCCATCCCTGGTCGAGGATCGCCTCGTCCACATCGTCGAAGTTGTGCCTCGTGGCGAACAGGGAGACGTAAGGGCCAAGTAAAGACTTCTCCCCTATCACTATCCTGGAGTTGGAGGAGATGTTGCAGTAGGTGGAGATGTTGGCGTAGTCCTTGAGGATGATGTCGCCTTCCTTGCAACTGAAAATCGTGCCACGCCCCACATAGCAGTTTTCGCCGATTATTATCCCTGTGTTGTCGGAGCCTTTGGCGTCCAGCAAAACGCCGTCGTCAATGATGGAGCCGTTCCCGATTTCTATTTTCAGCGGGTGGCGAAGCGACACATCCATTCCGAAGACCACGCCGCGTCCAACCCTGCCGATGATCATGGGATAAAAAATCTTCCGCAACACTATTCCCAACGCGCCGGGTATCCGGGAAAAAAGGAGGATGACAAGTTCGAACTTTATCAGAAACCAGATGGAGCGCGTTCCCAATATGAGATCCTGATACTGCTCAAGCCTCGATTTGCCCTTCCCGCCGTACTCGTGCTGAATCTGGATGTTTATCTTATCGCTCATGATACTCGCCTGTTCTGAATAGCCGTATAAAATCTGTAGGGGCGACCCGGTGGGTCGCCCCTACAATATGCAAAACTCCATCATAAATCCCAATCAGCCGCGTCCCGTATTAAGTTAAAATGTATAATACGTCAAAATGCGGTCTTGTTGAAAATCAGGATAGTTTAAGCTGGTTTTGTTTGTCCATACCGGCATTTGTGGAGCGATGATGTCTAAGACATATCTTGACGCGGAAACCTTCCGCGATCTTTTCACCGCCGGCGCCAGACGGGTCAATGAATCCAGAGAGTACCTCAACAGCATAAACGTTTTCCCCGTTCCCGACGGCGACACAGGCTCCAACATGGCCGATACGCTCACCAACGCCGCCAACGCGCTGGCCTCATCCGATTGCGCTACCCTCGATGAGACCCTTGCGACGTTATCGAAAAAACTGCGGATGGAGGCTAAGGGCAATTCCGGCATAATACTCTCCGAGTTCTTCCACGGCATGTTTCTCAAACTCAAGGAAGCACGCGCCATCCATCCCGAACGGTTCATAGACGCCGTCAACCACGGCAAGGAAGCCGCCTACGCCGCCCTTGCCGAACCGAGGGAAGGCACCATGCTCACCGCCATCCGCAAGTCCGCCGAAAAACTAAGGGACGTCCACCCGAAAATAGAAGACATGAAAATAGCCGTCGAAACGTTGGTGGACAGCGCCCGGACAGCCGTCAAAGAGACTACGGCCCAGTTGAGCGTGTTAAAAGAGAGCCATGTTGTTGATTCCGGCGCGCACGGGTTCCTGCTCTTCTGGGAGGGCGCCTTGGGATACCTCAAAGGCGAAATAAAAAGCGTCGTTATCGAGCCGGTCAAGCGTGTGTTCACAAGGGCCAAAGCGGAGAGTATATCCGTCCGTTATTGCGTCGAGGGCCTTGTCACCGGCGAAGGTTTCGACCGCAAGGCAATCGGCGGGAAACTTTCGTCAATGGGCGAGTCCCTGATAGTCACAAGCGACGGGAACATGCTCAAAGTCCACATCCACACGAACGACCCGAAGGCTGTCTTCGAATATCTCGGACAGTTCGGGACGTTGATAAAGACCAAAGTGGACGACATGATGGATCAGAGCATGACCAAAGCCGCTCTGGCCAGAAGGCCAGTGATGATCGTGACGGATTCCACGTGCGATCTGGAACTGGCGCTCATGGAGCGGAACGACATCGAGATGGCCCCGTTGCAGGTCATGTTCGGAGAGGAGACTTTCCGCGACCGAATAGACCTCACCGCCGACGAGTTCTACCACAGGCTCAAAACGTCGGAGACGATCCCGCACACAAGTCTTCCGCAGGGTTCAGCGTTTCTGGAGGCGTTCGAGCATCACGCCCCGCGTTGCGACAAGATTCTGGGAATCTACATTTCAAGCGCCCTTTCCGGCACATGGCAGGCGGGACGAAAATGGGGAGAGGAGTTTGAAAGCGGCAAGACCATCGCGTACGACTCCAGACAGGCGTCGCTCGGAATGGGGTTGATGA